>CAYYBI010000571.1:0-3115 GCA_964469835.1 uncultured Rhodospirillaceae bacterium | reverse complement strand
GCATCACAGAATCGCTGGTGCTGGTATGGCCGTCGACGCTGATGGCGTTGAAACTCCCCTGCACTGCTTTGCGGAGCATGTCGTTTGCTTCTTGGTTGTTGAGCGGTGCATCGGTCATTACCACAGCGAGCATGGTCGCCATGTCGGGGGCGATCATGCCGGAGCCCTTCGCCATGCCCGTCAACGTGACCTGGGTGTCGCCAATCAGCGCCGTACGCGACGCCACCTTTTGAAATGTATCGGTCGTCATAATCGCCGCGCTGGCATCCAGCCAGGCGTCCGCCGACAGCCGCTTATGCAATTTCGCCAGTTTGCGCGACAAATAGTCCTGCGGCACGGGTTCGCCGATTACGCCGGTGGACGCGACGAACACCTCCTTCTGCCGGCAACCCAAGAGCTCCGCCGCCCGGCGCACCGTATGCGCCACGGTCCGGTCCCCGGCCTTGCCGGTAAAGGCGTTGGCATTGCCGGAATTGACGACGATCCCGCGCGCCCGGCCGCCCGGCAAAATCTTGCGGCACCAGGCGACGGGCGCGGAAGCACAGGCCGAACGGGTGAAAACTCCGGCAATCGTGGTACCGGGCGCGAGTTCGGCCATGAAGAGATCGGGCCGGCCGCTCTCCTTGAGACCCGCGGCCATGCCGGCGATGCACACACCGGCGACCGGCGGCACTGCCGGTAAATTAGCCGGCGCCAGCGGTGACTTCTTGAACATGACGCTCCTATTTCGTGCCAGACTTCGGCGGCCGATTAGCCGTGCTTGCCGGCATCTTCGGCAATTTTTTCTTTCCGTCGAACGCGAACCGCTGAACCTTCGCCTGCGCGCGGTATTGCTGCAGAAAATTGTCGCCAAGCTTGGCCCAGACTTCCTGACGCATGCGCGACTTTATTTTCTTATACGGCGGAACTTTCCTTTTCCGGCGATCTTCCGCTTTGATGATATGCCAACCGAATTTTGTCTTCACCGGCTGCGTGGTAATGCCGCCCTTCTTCAGCTTGAAGGCGGCATCCGCGAACGGCCTCACCATTTCGCCTTTGGCGAAATAGCCGAGGTCGCCACCCCGGGAGGCCGACGGGCCTTCGGAGTTGGTCCGGGCCAATTCCGCGAAGTCCTTGCCGTCCAACGCCTGCTTGGTAATGTTCTTGGCCTTAACTTCCGAACTCACCAGAATATGGCGCGCCCTCACCACATCGGTCGGCGGATTGCGACGGACGAAATCGTCATAATGGGCGCGGATCCGATCCTCGGTAAGATACTTTCGGATCAATTTGTCGAGGTAGACTTCCCGGATAATCTGATCCTCGGCAATTTTCAGCCGACGCCTGACTTCCGCGTTCTTTTGGAATTTCTCGCGCCGCCCGTAAATCGTCATCATCTTGCGCTTGATCAGCGTCTCCAGCACCTCTTCGTATACATTGGGCAGGCCGCGCTTACGAACTTTCGGCGGCAGGCTCTGAAACGCCCGAACGACCTCGTAGCGATAGATCGGTTTGCCTTCGACACGTGCAACAACAATTTTTTTCGCGGGTTTCTTGGCCGCCGGTTTGGCCGCCGCCTTTGCGGCCGGCTTTTGCGCCGTTGCGGGCGCCGCGGCAATGCCACCGAGTAATATCAGACAAAACGCCGCCGCAATCGAGGGCTTCATGAATTTGTCCTTTCGAAACATGGTCCAGTCCGGCCGCAAATATCGGTCGCAATCCGAGCGCATAAAGCATAAGTGGCGATGCAGTACAAGGTTGCCAAGGGTACGGTTTGCGGGACTCGCCGGCGCGGCTCAAGGTTGCGGTTTCGCGGTTCCGGAAGACTTAGGAATGCATGGGGTTAATCCTGGTGGGACCATCGGTCTATCCTTGCGCCGCCGGAGCGCCTCTGTCCCGCCGCATCGTTGACAGATTGCGGTGGGACGCTTATGTCACCATCGACCGGATTGCTTAAATTCTTGGCGTATTCCCGCCGCGCCGCCACATTGGAATCTCCATGCTCGACGTCATATCGGATCGGTTTAGCGAACTTCTAAAGTCGGTCTTCGGCACGGCCAATACCCGTACGGTGAAGCTGCTGCAGGCGACGGTTGACGCGATCAACGCGCTGGAGCCTTCGCTCGAAAAGCTCTCGAACGACGAGCTGCGCGGCCGCACGGATTGGCTGCGCGGCCGCCTGAAAGAGGGCGAGTCCCTGGACGACGTCCTGGTGGACGCCTTCGCGACCGTACGCGAGGCCGCCAAACGCACGCTTGGGCAGCGCCACTTCGACGTTCAGCTTGTCGGCGGCGCCATTCAGCACAGCGGCAAGATCTCCGAGATGAAGACCGGTGAAGGCAAGACACTGGTGTCGACGCTGTCGGTCTACCTCAATGCCCTCGAAGGCAAGGGCGTCCACGTGGTCACGGTCAACGATTACCTCGCCCAACGCGATGCCCGTTGGATGGGCGAGATTTATGAGTTTCTCGGCCTGACTGTCGGCTGCATCGTACATGGGCTGGAGGATCCGGAGCGGCAGCAGGAATACGCATGCGACGTCACTTACGCGACCAACAATGAGCTGGGTTTCGATTATCTGCGCGACAACATGAAATTCAGCCTGGAGGAGATGGTCCAGCGGGAATTCAATTATGCGATCGTCGATGAAGTCGATTCGATCCTCATTGACGAAGCCCGCACTCCGCTGATCATTTCCGGCCCGACCGACGATTCGGCCGAGGATTACCGCAACGTCGACAAGCTGATCCCCAGCTTGATCGAGGCCGACTACGAGAAGGACGAAAAACAGCGCACGGTCACGCTGACCGAAGACGGCACCCAGCATATCGAAGACTTGATGAAGGAAGCGGGCCTTTTGTCCGAGGGCGGTCTCTACGACATACAAAACGTCTCGCTCGTCCATCACGCGAACCAGGCATTGCGCGCGCACGTCCTATTCCACAAGGATACGGACTACATCGTCACGGACGACAAGGTCGTCATCATCGACGAATTCACCGGTCGCATGATGGAGGGGCGACGCTACTCCGAAGGACTGCACCAGGCACTGGAAGCCAAGGAAGGCGTCTCGGTCCAGCAGGAAAACCAGACCCTCCATCATGCGACCGGTGAATTCGTCGATGATGACGACCTT
>CAYYBI010000570.1:0-10414 GCA_964469835.1 uncultured Rhodospirillaceae bacterium | reverse complement strand
GCATTCAGGATGATGAAGGCCTTCACCACCTCGCCCCGTTCCGCATGCGGGCTGCCCACGGCCGCGCATTCCTGCACGGCGGGATGCGCCATCAGCGCGTTCTCCACCTCCATCGGCCCGATGCGGTACCCGGACGCGTTGATCACGTCGTCGGCGCGGCCCTGATAGAACAGATACCCATCCGCGTCCTGGTAGGCCTCGTCGCCGGTAATGAAATAGTCGGCTCCGTCCACCGTCACATAGCATTGCGCCGTCCGCCCGGGATCCTGCCAATACCCGATCATGACCTGCGGGTTCGGCATGCGGACGACCAGCCGCCCGGTCTCGCCCACGGGAAGCGGCCGGTCGTCGTCACCGATCACCAGGATTCGAGTGCCCGGCAGGGGCCGACCCATCGATCCCGGCTTGACGGGCATGCAGGGATAGTTGGTCGCGACCATCAGCGCCTCGGTCAGGCCGTAGCCGTCGAGCAGCGGTCCGCCGGTGATCTCGCGCCAGCGATCGATGATTTCCGGATTGACCGCCTCACCCGCCGAGACGGTGAGCCGCAACGGCGCCAAGTCATACCCCGACATGTCCTCCAGAATCAGGCGGCGCAATTCGGTCGCCGCCGCACAGAAAACCGTCACGCCATATTTTTCGAGCAGCCGGAAGCGCTCGCGCGGATCGAAATCCCCGTCATAAAACAGCACCGTGGCGCCACAGCTCCAGGGACCGAACAGAACGCTGGTGCCCGCCTTGCTCCAACCGGTGTCCGCGCTGCACCACATCACGTCAGTCTCGGACAGGTCGTGCCAGTACCAGGATGACACCCGCCAGGTGAACAGCCCGCGCGCGGCGTGGGTCACCCCCTTGGGGTCGCCGGTTGACCCGGAGGTGTAATACATCACCGCCGGCTCCTCGATACCGGTCGGGACTGGCTCAAAGGCCTCGCTCTGATCGGCCATCGCCATCTCGTAGTCCAGCCAATCCCGGCCGCCGCCAACGCTGAGCCGCAGCCGCACCGGCGCGTCTTCGCCAAACTTGCCCGTATTCTCGCGCGTAGTGACGATTGCCGCGGCGCCCGAATGGGCAACTCGGTAGGCCATGTCTTTCGCGGTCAGCATGGTGATCGCCGGGATCGGGACCGCCCCCAGTTTCAAGCAACCGACCATGGCGATCTGCCATTCGGGGATACGCGGCAGCATGACCACCACCCGGTCGCCCCGTTCCACACCCTGCGCCTGCAGCAGGTTCGCAAAGCGGTTCGAGAGCGCCTTGATTTCGGCAAAGGTGAAGCGACGTTCCTCGCCGGCGGCGTTGCACCAGATCAGCGCCAGATTGTTCGGGTCTTCCGCATAGCGGTCGACCACGTCGCCACCAAAATTAAACGTCTCCGGCAGCGTCCAGGCGAAGCTGCGATAGCTCTCCTCGTAATCGGTCATCGCCGTCCGCCGCATCATCGTCTCCCTGTTGCCCCACGTGCCTCAGAACGCACGTCCTTGCGCGACCTCATGCGCGAAGTCGAGCAGCCCGTCCGCCATCCGTCCGAATTCGGCGAACCGCGGGTCGTCCGTGCCGCCTTCGCGATAGCGCCGGTTGAGCTGCATGAAAACGACGGCGATGCGAAACTGCCCGAAAACCCGATAGTACAGAATATCGGAAAGATCGCGGCCGGTGTATCCGGCATACAGCTCGGCCGCGTCGCGCCGGCTCGGAAATGCGTGACCCGCGCTCGGCATCTGATCGATTGCATGCATCGCCCACGGGTCCCCCGCCTCGACCCAGTAGCTGAGTGTGACGCCCAGATCGACCAGCGGATCGCCGCGGGTGCCGAGATCCCAATCGAGCACGGCGACCGGGTCCAACGACGCCGGATCCAACACGATATTGTCGAGCTTGAAATCATTGTGCAGCAGCGTCGGCGCAAGACTTCGGCGCGGCCGCTTGCGCGTCAGCCAATCCCCCAATTCACCGGCAAGCGATGGCGGCGCGTTGTCCCAGGCGAGCCCGGCGCGGGCGATCCAGCCGGCGACCTGGCGCGCGAGGAACCCTTCCGGTCGGCCGAAATCGTCGAGTCCGACCGCCGCCGCATCGACCGCATGCAAATCCGCCAACACGCGCATCAGCATCGGGCCGAGCGTCAATCCCACCGTGTCGCCGCCGACCACACCTTCGGGCACCGTGCCGCCGATCACGATGCCGGGCCGGTATTGCATGATGAAAAATGGCGCGCCAAGCACGGCATCGTCCTCGCAAAACACCAGGCTGCGCGGCGCAAGCGGATAGGCTTGCCACAACCCGCTCAGAATTCGATGCTCGCGGCGCATGTCGTTGGCGCCCGGCGGAATCGGCCCCAGCGGGGGCCGCCGCAACACGACTTCCACGCCATCCATTACGATCAGGTAATTCAGGTTGCCGAAGCCGGAGGCAAACTGCCGGGGCGGCCGGTCGGCGGACAAGGCATGCCCCCGCGCCCGCAGGAAGTCGGCAAGGCGTAGCCAATCCTGCGGCACCATGGTGTCGGCTGGTTTGAACGCCGGCGGCTGCGGCAAACCCATATGTTCGTCCTTGTGGCGGCCCGGGTCGCGGGGTGTCTGTGGATAAGGCCCTAGCCCGCCCCTGGCCGGGCCGTCAAGCTTGGCGCGCCTGTGGGCGCCGCCCTATGCTATGCGATCCACGTCGATCAAAGGTCACAGGGTTTCGCCCATGCCGCTTTCCGGAACTGCCCGTCGCCACCGTGTCTATTTCATGCGGCATGGTGCGGTGGATTATTTCGACGCGGATGGCAGGCCGCTCAATCCGAAACTGGTGACGCTGAATGCCGAGGGCCGTGCGCAGGCCGTCGCCGCGGCCTCTCTGCTCGCGGAAATCCCCTTCGACCGGGTGATCTGTTCCGGCACGCCGCGCAGCCGGGAAACGGCGGCCCTGGCGATTGGCGGCCGGCGCATCGAGATCGAGGAACGGCCCGCGCTGCGCGAAATTCGGGGCGGACGGCTCGCCGATATTCCACGCTACCGGCTGGAAGAAGATTGGGTCTACAGCCTCGAATCGGCGGGTCAGCCCGACGCCCGATTCGCCGGCGGCGACGATTTCGCCACATTCGAACGCCGGGTCATGGATGATTTTTTGGCGCTGCTCGCGGAGCCCGGCTGGACACAAATCCTGCTGGCCGCCCATGATGTGGTCAACCGCGTGCTGCTCGGTTGGGCTTGCGGCGGCGGACTGGCGGCACTTGCCGCTTTCGAACAGGAGCCGGGCTGCATCAACATTGTCGACATCGACCTGACCGCCGGCGCCGCTCACCGCAAGCTGATCCGTGCCGTCAATATCACGCCCGCCAACCCGGCGAAGCGCGCAGAACACCTGACAAGCATGGAGCGCGTGCTGCAACATTACGCAATCGACCAAGACAAAACGCAGGGAGATATGACATGAGTGTGGGATTTATCGGCCTCGGCAATATGGGATACCCGATGAGCGAGCGGCTGCTCGACGCCGGTCATCAGCTCGTGGTGCACGACATCCGCACGGAGGTGACGCGGCCGCTTGCCGACCGGCAGGCGCGCGTGGTGGGGTCGGCCCGGGAAGTCGCCGACGCGGCGGAAGTGGTCTTCGCCTCGCTGCCGTCGCTCGACGCCTATCGCAGTGCTTCGGTCGGGGGCGACGGCATCATTGAAGGCAAGGCGGCCAAAATCTTCGTCAACCTCGGCACCGTCGGCACGCCGCTTATTCGGGATATTGCGGCGAAACTTTCGGCGAGTGGCATCGCGACGATCGATTGCCCGGTGAGCGGCGGTCCGCCGGGCGCCGCCGCCGGCACGCTATCGGTCATGGTGTCCGGGCCCGAAGCCGCCTTCCGGCAGGTCGAACCGATGCTGGCGCAACTCGGTCCGGTCACCTATGCAGGCGCCGAACCCGGGCTCGCGCAAAGCCTTAAACTGGTCAACAACATCCTGACGGCCGTCGCCCTCACGGCCACGTCGGAAGCGTTCGCGATGGGGGTCAAGGCCGGCCTCGATCCGGAGGTGATCCTGGAAGCGGTCAATGCCGGCAGCGGCCGCAACAGCGCCACCCTCGACAAGTTTCCGAGCGATGTCGTAACCCACAAATACAAATACGGCGCGGCGCTCGATATCCTCATCAAGGACATCGATCTCGCGATGGCCGAAGGCGAGGCGCTCGGCGTGCCGATGCTGGTGAGCCAATCGGCCCGGCAATTGCTCCGGCTGGTGCGCGCCGATGGCGGCGGCACCCAGGACATCACGCGGGTCGCCGAACGAGTCAGCAACTGGGCCGGCGCGAAAATTCCCAAAACCCGATAATAAAGGAGAGCATGGATATGAGCAGAGTAGCCCTGGTGGTGCAGATGGATATGAAGCCCGAGCACCGCGACGAATTCATCACCATCATGCGGAAACACGCCGAGAATTGCCTCGCCGTCGAGGAAGGCTGCGTCTATTTCGATGTGTCCCTCGCGCGCGATCACGAAAACCGGCTCGTGCTGTACGAGGTCTACCGGGATCAAGCTGCGTGGGACGAACACGCCGCGTCACCCCATCTCGCCAAAACGCGCGAGAGTTATGAGGGAATGTTGCAGGGCCGCGAGCGAATCGTGGTCGATATTTTTTAGCCGGGCACGCCGTTCACGCCTTGGTGTGCCCCATATCGCAAGGCGGAACATTGTGTTAGAATAACATCCTGTGACTTGGGGCCCGGTCCGTCCCGACACAAGACGTGCCGGGCAGCGGCCCTCAGAATTGGGAGTTTCGCCATGCGCCTTTTGTACCTTTTCAGTATTGCCCTGTTGACGGCGTTCTATCCTCTCGCACCCGCCTCGGCGGCACCGCAGACGCTTCTGCTGGTCGCGCAAAACGACGATCTGGTTTTTCAATGCTTTAAGGGCGACTGCATCGTCGAGGCGTCGGGATTGTGCCTGCAGTATGACCGGGCGACCCCGACCCCCGGGACCCCGTATGAAGTAGTCGACGAGGGCCGGTACGGCACGGGGCGGGACGACGGCCTGGCCCTGATCGGCCGAACTGCTGGCGGCGCAGAAAAGGCCTTGCCCCTGGAAGCGGTCAAGATCGCCTCCGAACGGGAACACATGGCGATTCGCTTCACACTGCCCAAATCCCTGCTCGATAAACATGAGCTGGCATCGGTCGCACTGCGCGTTACCCATAACGTCGTGTTGGCGCCGGTCTGGCATGAAGGCGATCCCAAACCGCAGTTGGAGGACGATCTATATCTCTCGATGGGGCCGCAACGGACGGTCGCCGAACGCAGCCTCGCCGCGAACACGGATCAGGTTGTGGCGACGGAGATACTGCGCGACACGCTGAACAGCATGCCGCGGGGGCGGGTCGCCACCAAGGATGAGCGTGATGCGGCCTTTGCTCTGGCGGTCGAGAAGCGGCGCGCCCGGCGCGGCGACGTTTTGCCGAAAACCTCGCTCGCGCAGGCGCACAAGGCCTTGACCTATTGCGACTACATCAACGATGAGGACATGTGGTTCCGCGGCTATTACGAGCGGATTTCGCGGTATCGCGGTTGCCTGAGCCAGCGCCATGACAAGCTGATCAAAGGCGTGAACAAGTCGTATTGGAAAGCGTTCGCCGGCACCGGCAGCTAGGCGGCGCCGGCCCGCAACCAGGTCATCGCCTGGTTGAGTTGGCTCATCCGCCGCGTGTCGCCAAACGACGCGTCGGGATGGTGGATCGTCGCCAGCATGCGGAACCGCGCCTTGACGGTATTTTGGTCCGGTCGGCTGCCGGGCGGAAACCCGAGCACGAACAGGGCTTCGTCCCGGGTGTGCACGCCGGTCGGTAGGGGTTCGTGAACGACCACCGACAGCGCGGCCCGCAGACGTTCGATCTCCTCGGTAAGCGTCCGCACTTTCTCGCGCGCCCGCGGTGCCTTGCCGTCCTCCAGCGTCACCGCCACATCGCCGGACTCCATTGCGAGCGCCAATCCCAGGGCGCGACGCACATCGGGCACTTCATAGCCCGCCGGCAAGCGCACCTGCAGCCGCGGCTTGCGCCGCCAGGGTTTGCCCTTGCTCGGACCCGATTTCAGGATCACGGTTTCCCGGTCGTCCGGACCCGGCTCACCCGGATCGGGACACGCTGCTATCGTACGCTGCGGAACGATCAGCAGGACCGAACGGGCCATATCCGCGACATTGACGTCGCGCCGCTCCGCCAAGGCGTCGATGGCATCCCGAAAATCGCTCGAACACGGTATGACGTATGATTTCTTACGCACTTTCGATCCCATCGCACGACCCTTCCGGTGGAAAATTACCGCCGGGGCGCCGACCATGCTGTACCGCATGGCCGGATACCCTCAGCCATCCGACAAGTCAACTGCGATAGAAGTTAAAATGCTCTTAACGCCCATGGAAATGGGACGGCGCCATACGCAACGCCGCGCCTAGCGCCATGAGCCAACACAATGATCCGACGCCCGCACATTGCAAATATTGGAGGTCTATATAAAGGGCCGGCTTGTCCGATAAAACCGGCGCAAGGCCGAGAGCGCGGCGACCGGTCCGGAAGGGACCCTGCCCCGCGGTATCCTTATCCTGGTATCGGGCGGTCGCCCCAAAGGCGACCCCGCCCGCCCACAGAAGACTTAATCAAGCAGTTTGAGGTCGTCGGCGGCGGTCTTGCCGTCGCGCCCTGGCGACATCTCGAATTCCAGCTTTTGACCCTCGTTGAGCGTCGAAATGCCGGCGCGCTCCAGTGCGGAAATGTGCACGAAGACATCGCGACCACCATCTTCCGGTTCGATAAACCCGTACCCCTTAACGGCGTTGAACCACTTAACGGTCCCTTTTGCCATGATGGATTCCCTTCTCGCGGTTACTGCTGACCGGCAATACAGTACGCTCGGCCAATGAAAACGAGCAAACTGTGTCGTAAGGCAAACGGGTCAGGCGCGTGAACGTCATTCCATCACGGGGTGACTAGCGAGACGTGGTCGCGACTAAACGAATTGCGAGCGGACATCGTAGAGCTCGTTCAATTACGATGATCCCTCCGGGCGAATAAAGCAAGTCCGCGAAAGGTATAGCTCAAATAGTGCCGGTAACCGCGGCACTTAATCGCGCAGGCGGCCGCCCGTTCGCTGCTCCACATTCTGGCGGATTTTCGCGGCGACGGCATCGATTTCGGCGTCGGTTAAAGTGCTTGAGATGGGCTGAAGGGTTACCGAAAAAGCGACCGACTTGACCCCGTCACCCAATGCCGCGCCCTCGAACACGTCGAACACGGCAACGTCTGCGATCAAGGATTTTTCAGCACCGCGCGCGGCCCGCACCAGATCGTCCGACGGGACGTCATTCGGAACCAGGAAGGCGAAATCGCGTGTGACCGGCTGAAACGGCGAAGCCTTCAAGGCGGGACGGGTCCGCCCCGCCTTGCCTTTTGGCGTCGGCACGTGATCCAGGAACACTTCATACCCCGATGCCGGCCCGGCAACATCCATCGCGCGCAGGACACGCGGATGAATTTCACCGAAATAGGCCATGACGTTTGGTCCCAACCGCAAGACGCCCGACCGGCCCGGGTGATAGTGGCCCGGCGCGTCCCGGCTGATCTGCAGTTTCTCGACCGGCGCGCCGCACGCGTCCAGCACCGCCAGCGCGTCCGCCTTTGCGTCGAATGCATCGACATTCCGAGGGGGCTGATCCCAATGACGGTTGCCCGTCCGGCCGTGGCGCAGGCCCGCCGCGACCCGGTCCTGTCCATCAGGCGTGTCGTCGCGCCAGGCCGGCCCCACTTCGAAAAGGCCGATGTCCGAAAACCCCCGATCCGCATTGCGCTGCGCCGCAGCAAGCAGGTTGCCGAGAATGGATGGGCGCATCGCATCGAGATCGGCGCTGATCGGATTCGCAAGATGCAGGATAGCGTCATCCGCGCCGAACAAGACGGCCTGCGCCGATGACATGAACGACCAGGTGACCGCCTCCATCAGGCCGCGCCCCGCCAGCACCCGCTTCGCGAGCGCGGCCCGGCGCTGGCTCACATTGAGAACCGCTGGCGGCAATGTGTTTTCACGCGGCAACGGTACCGCCGGAATGCGGTCGAAACCGTGGATGCGCAGTACCTCCTCGACAAGGCAATGTTCGCCTTCGATATCCGGCCGCCAGGAGGGAGTCTGCACGGTGATCGTCTTGCCCTTCGCCTTGGTTTGGAAGCCGAGGCGGTCGAGGATGGCACGCGCTTCCTTTGCGGGAATGTCGGCGCCGCCAAACCCGGCGAGCCGGTCGGTGTTCAGGCTCGCACCGCAGTCGAGCGGCGGCATCTTCCCGGCGATGCTGAGTTCGCTGGCCTCGCCGCCGCACAGATCGAGAATCATCCGAGCGGCGACTTCGGCCCCCCAATGGGCGGATTGCGGATCTACATGCCGTTCGAAGCGGTACCGCGCATCGGATTCGATGCCGAGCTTGCGGCCCGTCGCCGCCGTCCGGATCGGGTCGAACAGCGCCACTTCGAGAAACAGCGACGTGGTCTCCTCGGTGCAGCCCGTCGCCTCACCGCCCATGATGCCGCCGATCGCACACACCGATTTAGTGTCGGCGATGACCGTCATGCCATGCTCGAGCTTATAAGTGCGGCCGTCCAGCGCTTCCATGGTCTCGCCCGGCCGCGCGAAACGCATGTTCAGATCGCCCGCGATCTTGTCGGCATCGAAGACGTGCAACGGCCGGCCGAGATCGAAGGTGATGTAATTGGTGATGTCGACCAGCGTGGATATCGGCCGCAGGCCGATTGCTTTCAGCCGGTCCTGCAGCCAGCGCGGGCTGGGGCCGTTCTTGATGCCCTTGAAGCTGCGTCCGACCACCAGCGGACAGGCGTCGCCGGCGTCATCCGGGAAATCCCGCCGCCATTGAACCGGGCTCTTGTAGGTGCCCGGAACGGCCGTGGTATCGAACGGTTTCAACGTGCCGACACCGGCGGCGGCCAGGTCTCGCGCAATCCCATGGATGCCGAGGCAATCGCCCCGGTTGGGCGTAATCGCCAGCTCGACCACCGGGTCGTCCAAGCCCATGATTTCGGCAAAGGGCGCGCCGACCACGGCGTCTTCGGGTAATTCGATGATCCCCGCATGCTCATCGGACAGGCCGATTTCGCGTTCCGACAGCAGCATGCCGTTCGATTCGACACCCCGAATTTTTGTTTTCTTGAGATCGATGCCGGTCCCCGGAATGTGCGCGCCGGAGGGGGCGAACACGCCTTTCAGGCCGGCCCGCGCATTGGGCGCGCCGCAAACCACCTGAACCGTGCCGTCGCCGGTATCGACCATGCAGACCTGCAGCCGGTCGGCATCCGGATGCTGGGCCGCCGAGACCACTTCGCCGACCCGGAACGCCGCGAACGCGGCCGCCGTATCCTCGATCCCTTCGACCTCGAGCCCGAGCATGGTCAAGCGCTCGGCGATCGCGGCCAGCGGCGCATCCGTCTCCAGGTGGTCCTTAAGCCAGGACAGGGTGAACTTCATGGCGCCAGCCCCCGCAGCAGCGACGGCGTCTCGAGCGAGAGAAATCCGTAATGGCGTAGCCACCGCAGATCGCTTTCGAAAAACGTCCGCAGATCGGGAATGCCGTATTTCAGCATCGCCAGGCGCTCGATCCCCATGCCGAAGGCAAAGCCCTGATACTCCGCCGGATCGATGCCGCAGGCGCGCAGCACATTGGGATGCACCATGCCGCAGCCGAGGATTTCAAGCCAATCGTCGCCGGCGCCGATCTTCAGCGTGCCGCCCTCGCGGGAGCAGCCGATATCCACTTCAGCGGACGGTTCGGTGAAGGGAAAAAAGCTCGGCCGGAACCGCAACGGCAGGTCGGGCACCTCGAAATAGGCGCTGCAGAAGTCCATTAGACAGCCCTTGAGGTGGCCGAAATGGACCGACGTGTCGATCACGAGCCCCTCGACCTGATGAAACATCGGCGTATGGGTGATATCCGAATCGCAGCGATAGGTGCGGCCCGGTGCGATCACGCGGATCGGCGGTTCGGTATTTTCCATGATGCGAATTTGCACCGGCGAGGTGTGAGTGCGCAGCACCATGCGGCTGCCATCGGATTTTTCCGGCAGATAGAATGTATCGTGCATCTGCCGCGCCGGATGCTCCGGCGGAATATTGAGCGCGGTGAAATTGTGAAAATCGTCCTCGATGTCGGGTCCTTCGGCGACGGTAAAGCCCATTTCGCCGAAAATCGCGATGCATTCCTCCATCGCCTGGCTCACCGGATGAATCCGTCCGTCGGGCCGCGGCCGCACCGGCAGCGTGACGTCGATGGTCTCATCGGCAAGCCGGGCTTCCAACGCGACCGCTTCGAGGTCGAGCTGGCGTGCCGAAATTGCCGCCGTCACCATATCCTTGACCTGGTTGAGCGCCTGTCCGGCCGCCTTGCGGGCGTCACCGT
>CAYYBI010000569.1:0-7346 GCA_964469835.1 uncultured Rhodospirillaceae bacterium | reverse complement strand
CAGCCTGCACTGGACGCGGCAAGACGATCGCGCCGGGTTGACGGTTTCGGACTCAGGCTGGGACAGCGAGATGATCGCCTATCCCTATGTCTTCGACCATGACGGCAGCCGCTACATGCTGTACGCGGGCAACGGCTTCGGCCAGGCGGGCATGGGTCTCGCGGTGCTCGTCGCTGATTGAGACATGGCCACACGGCGCACTACCGTGCAATGCCTCCTGTTGCTATAGTTCTATCGAGTCTCGCGACAAAACTTACTGTCGCGAAATTTCGGCGCCTCAAAAGGGGCGCGGAATTGCCGAATAACAAGAAGAAACGGGAAGGCGAACAGCAACTTAAGGACTGGGAGACGTAAATTATGTTCAGAAAATTGATGTTGACGTTTGTTGTCGGCTTGTTTGCAACGGCCGCGGCAACACTGACCGGCATCGCCGATGCAACGGCAGCCGACTTCAAAGGCAAGCGCCTTACGGTCATCGTGCCGTTTAACGAGGGCGGCGGAACCGACAGCCTGACCCGCTTCATGAAGCCGTTCCTGGAGAAGTACCTGCCAGGAAATCCGAATATCCTCATTGTAAACAAACCCGGCGCTGGCGGAATCCTCGGCGGCAACTTCTTCGAAAGGAAAGCCAAAAACGACGGCACCTGGGTGATGGCGTTGTCGACCTCGACGATTTTCAACTATGTCCTGCGCGATCCGCGGGTGAAATTCGAAATTCAGGATTGGATCCCGATCCTCCTGGCGCCGCGCGGCAACATGATCTACACGCATGAAAAGCTCGGCGTTCATAAGGTCAAAGGCCTCAAAGCCAAGGTCGAGTATCTGAAAAATGTGTCGATCGAAAAACTCGTTTTTGGCGGCAAGACACCGACATCATCCGCCATCAACAAACGGATCGCCCTCGCATCGCTTGGCATCTACACCAAGGACGTTTGGGGCATGAAGGGCAACGGCCCGATGGCGCTTGCGTTCGAACGCGGCGAATTCACGATCAATTTCGACAATTCGCTGTCCTATTTGAACAACCGCAAGGCGCTCATCGACAAAGGTATCGCCCAGCCGTTCTTCACCTTCGGTTCGTCCACGGCGGACGGCAGTTGGGGCCGAGACCCGGTTCACCCCAACACGCCGACGATTTACGAATACTATGAAGCGGTCCATGGCAAGGAGATCTCGGGCGGCATGGGCCACGCGCTCGACGCGCTGGTTAAGCTCGGCGTTGGCGCCAACAAATCGTTTCATCTGCCGAAAGGTACCCCCGACGACGTCGTGGATGCCTGGCGGTCGGCAGCCGCGAAAATGTTCAACGATCCGAAATTCCTGAAACGGAAGAACGTCATTCTCGGGCCCTACGACGCCACCATCGGCGAGCCGGCAAGGAAGCTGATCCACAGCAAGCTTCGGATACCCGACAACGCGAAAGAGTGGCTCAGGAAATTTGCCAAGCGTTCGTACGGGATCGATCTCAAGATCTAATATCGACGCGATACCGGAACGCCACGGCGTTCCGGTATCGGCATTTGACTAGGTCCCGGCGGATGCGCTTGTTGATGACACATTCAAACCGCGTGCCTGCCGGACTTTTTTGTCCTCCTCCTCACCTCACAGCATGATCCGAGGCGAACGCACCGATCCCATGCTAGGGTCGCGCGATGAACCGCCATATCCAATCGGAAACCAGCATTGCCCTGGGCGGTCTGATCGCGATGGCCGCCGCGGTCGGCATCGGCCGGTTCGTTTACACGCCAATTCTGCCTTTCATGGAGGAAAGCCTCGGCCTGACCAAGCCCGATGCCAGCATCATCGCATCGGCCAATTTTCTCGGCTACCTAATTGGCGCCCTGGCCGCGTCGATGGAGTCCCTGCCCGGCGGGCGGCGCGGCTGGTTTCTGACGGGTCTGGCGATGAGCGCGATCACTACCGCCGCCATGGGCCTAACGGATTCATTGGCTGCATTCCTGGGATTGCGTTTGGTTGGCGGCGTCGCCAGCGCGTTCGTACTGGTTTTTGCTTCCGCGTTGGTCCTCGACCGCCTCGCCGCAGCCGGGCGGCCATCCCTCTCCGCCGTGCATTTTGCCGGTGTCGGCTGTGGCATCGCAATATCGGCTGTCATTGTCGCGGGGCTCGCAGCCTACGGCTATGGCTGGCGGGCGCAATGGTTCGCCAGCGGTGCGGCCGCCCTCTTGGGCTTTCTGGCCCTGCTTCGATTGATCCCGACCGGGCCCGTGCCCGCTCGCCCGGCCACGCCGCCAAGCCCGCAAGCGCCGGGTCCCAGTTTGATCGCGTTGATCGCCGCCTACGGACTGTTCGGCTTCGGCTACATCATTACCGCAACCTTCATTTCGTCGATGGTCCGGGCGTCGCCCGACCTTCGCCCGGTCGAACCGGTGGTATGGCTCGCGGTCGGCTTGTCGGCGATCCCCTCGGTAGCGCTATGGACCTGGATCGGCCGCCGGTTCGGCAACCATCGCAGCTTTGCGATCGCCTGCCTCTTCGAAAGCGCGGGCGTTGCAATGAGCGTCCTCGCCAGCGGCGCGGCCGCCATCGTCGCCGCCGCGGCGCTGCTTGGTGGGACCTTCATGGGAATCACCGCGTTAGGGCTGATAAACGCGCGCCAATTATCGTCCGGCGATCCGCGCCGCAACCTGGGCTTGATGACGGCGGCCTTCGGGCTCGGGCAAATTATCGGGCCGTCCTTCGCCGGCTTCGCCCATGGCATAAGCGACAGTTTCCTGGCGCCGTCGATGGTCGCCGCAGCGGCATTGGCGATCGCAGCGCTGCTGGTGATGGTTCCGCACCGGACGGCCGGAGCGAGCCGAAACAACGGCCTTACAAAATCAAAATTGTGAGAAATGGGACCGTACGCGAGTAACACGCGCCCGGTTATTCCTTGCCGAATATTTCCTGCAAATCCGCCGCCGCCGGAAAATCCGGCAGCAGCAAATCGTCCCGTGGCCGGTAGATGTAGGGATTGGGGAAGTCGCGCGCGGCGAAGCTGGGCTCATCCAAATTGTTGAATCGAAAACTGGCCGACCATCGGACGCCGGACGATTGCCGCGCGCCGGTCCGATGAACCAGGAACATCGAGAACACCACCACATCACCCGGGACGGCAAGCACCGGAAGAAAATCCGCCTCATCCACCGCGCCGTCGGCAACCCGGTTGCCGAAAGGATCGGATTGCGCCGGATACAGGCCGTGCCGGTGGCTCCCTGGAATGACTTCCAGCGGCGCCGACTCGGACCCCGCCTCGACCAGCGGCAACCACACGACGACCGCGTCGAGGCTGCCCTGGACACTGCGCCAATCCTGATGCGGCGGCGTGCGGTGATAGCCGCCCGGCACGCGCAATTCTTCCGCAACGATATGCATGACCGGTCGGGTCGAAATGACCGGGTGGACGATACCAAGCCAGCCGAGAAGACCAAGTACTTCATCCGAAGCGCCGAGCCGATGCAGCGACGGCAGATATTGCGTCAGTTTCGCAGCGGCCAAATAGCTTGGCATAGCAATGCGAAACAGATCGAGCAATTCCGTATCCGGCGGCGCGCCGGGATCGATCGCCCCGCCGTGTCGGAGAAGCTGGCGGCGAAAGAGATCGCGGCATTGCTTCAGCACGCTGTCGAGCGGCGCACGATCAATTGCCCCCCGAAGCAGGACATATCCGTCCCGGTCGAAAGTTTTTTTGAGTTCGACATCAACCATGTCGGGAGTCTACGTGATGCGCCGAACGCTTCCAAATTCCTTCTCGCTGTGCAAGCCTTCGTTGTATGACCGGATATCCTGAAGACAAGAGCTACCGCCGCATCGTCACCCATTACGAGAACTGCCTCGAGCGCCATGGAGATAGCCATCTTGGTGTCGATTGGCCCGATCCGGAGGATGCGGCGACTCGCTATGCAACGATGCTTGGCGTGATTCGCGACGCGCCGGGCACTCCGGTGAGCCTGCTCGACTTCGGCTGCGGCGCTGGCCATCTGCTGGATTACATTCGGCATACCGGGCGACAGGACATCGAATACCGCGGTCTCGATATGTCAGACAAATTCGTCGCCTTGTGCCGCGATAAATTTCCCGGCACCTCCTTTGCCGTGGCGGATATCCTCGATGACCCGGACGCCGTTGATCCCGCCGATTATGTGGCGGCGAACGGCGTCTTCACGGAGAAGCGCGATCTGACCCAGGACGAGATGATGCGCTACTTGCAAGACACGCTGCGCGCGCTCTGGCCGATTGCGCACAAGGGGCTCGCCTTTAATGTCATGTCCAAACAAGTGGATTGGGAGCGCGACGACCTGTTTCACCTGTCGTTTGACGACCTTGCCGGTTTTTTGACACGGGACCTGACGCGGCATTTCATCTTGCGGCAGGATTACGGTCTGTACGAATACACGGTCTACCTGTACCGCGCCACCGCCGGCTGAACCCGGCAATATTTGCCCGGCAAAGGCTCTCGCTGCCTCGGCAAATATTGCCGGAGCCGACAATCGCACCGCGGCCTCGGGTTGAATATCCGTCGAAGCTGCACCCGTGGCCTATGCGAAGGCCAACACGGTACGCCGGCGACCGCGACGGATCGCCGGAGATAAGGCGGTTTTCAAGGGCTTGAGGGCGATACACGAAGACTTCCAGGTGCCGCATATTGAGGTCCGCTGTAAGCCGGCACCAGGGCTCAAATATGGTCGGCTCTGGCACACGGGTTGCATATATTTAATCGTACGCCGGTGACAGCAAAGCCCTTGACCTAAAAAGATTTTAAGGAGCTTTAAGCATCGGAGCGCATGGTTGGACGGAACAGAATGTCCGGAACGACATTGCGTCGAGAATATCTGATTAAGTTGCGCGGAATTCAGGAGCATGATCGACCGCGCAACGGGGCCAAATCCGGGCCTGTATTGAATTCGCAGAACGCGGATTCAGGAGGACGACATGGAAATACAGATCACGTCGAATACCGCATTGCCCAGCGGCTCCCAATCGGGACAACAGCAGGGCAATGCCACGACCGCCGATAAAGCCGCGGCCAGCCCGACAATTCAGAACAACCCGTCGACGGTCGTGACCGTTACGCAGGAAACCGCGGAACAGCGAAACGAACGCCGTGACGACAAGCTGGGCAAGCAGCCGGACGAATCGGTTACGGCGCAGCAGGCAATCGAGAGCCTGCGGCTTACCAATCGGCGGACCCAATTGGATTTCAATACCGAATTGAACACGGTGTTCCTGCAGGTCGTCGATACCCGCACCGACGAGGTTGTCGAGACGATCCCGCCGGAGGAATTGGTTCGCCAGCTCAAAGAGAGCATCGAGCCGTCCACCCGCTTCCAGCCAGAAGATTCCGGCGGCGCGGTGATCGACCAGTCGGTTTAGACGCCATCGGGGCGGGCGCATTTTGACCGCAGCCGGCCGCGACCCGCCCGATCCGTCGCTAAGGGGCATTTTGTTCCAGACCGGCACAGCAGAATTTGCCTGAATGGCAAAAGTTGCCCCCAACACTCCTCCCGTAAATTACATTATTTATTATATTTCAATTGTTTATGTCGTGGCCCAAAGGTTGCTCCGTTGATTATCGAACTTGCAGCCAATGGGTTAGATGATGACCGTTCTCGTGACCGCCACGCCTCAGGAAGTCCCGCTTCACGCGGGATCGGGCGGGACGCACAAGACCAAGGACAGCAGCCGCGCAGCGCTTGCCGGCGTGCCCGGCGGCGCGTCCTTGTCACAATTGGCATTTAGCCGCTTTCTGCAGGGCTTCTCGAACAGACTCAGCGAAACCGCCCACGCCACACCCGCGCCGCGACCATCGGTCCAGGCTTCGGCCGGCCAGCCCCGCGACATCGTCGATACCGATCGGCGCGACCAGGACACCGTGATTCCGCCCGCGGTCTCGCCGCGTGACAGGCCCGAAACACAGACGTCCCGCCCGATCGAGGACACGCGGCCCCACAATACGGCTGAATCCCGCCATACGCAGGATGCCGCGGCACCCACCCGGCCAACCCACCAAACCGCCAGGGCAGATGCCAGCGCCTCTCGGCCCCTAACCGCACAGGTGACACAGGAGGCACCGATCCTCGTTTCGCAACCGGCGAGCGCGTTGTCAGCGCGCACGGCGGTTGCAGCTCAGGCGGCGTCATCCACTCCAGCAGGCGGAGCGGCGGGCGATGGTACGACATCCGCCGCGAGTACCTCCCTGCAACAGGCGCTTCTACACCAACATCCGAAGGGACGCTCCGACCGCCTGGGAAGCAATGGCCAACCGTCCACCGCTTCGCTCAATGCCGGCGCCAAGATCGCCTCGGGCGCTCTGACTCCGAATGCCGTTGGGCCAACACAGGGGCTAAAAGCTTCGGCAGCCGGGCTTGCGAACGCCGGACAGAACGGCCAGATCGGACAGAACGGCCAGATCGGCCGTCAACAGATCCTGCCGTCAACCGCCAACGCCGTTTTCGGCAGTGCCTCCGGCGCCGAATTCGCCGCGCGACGCGCCGGCGGACCGCCACCCCTGCCGCGGCCGCCCGTTCCCATTCCGCCGCGCCTGGTGACCAATCAGGTATCCGTGCAGATCCAGAAAGCCGTCGGCCAGGGCGTCGACCAAATTCGCATTTACCTCAAACCCGCCAATCTGGGCCGTGTCGACGTGAAGCTCGACGTCGCACCGGACGGCCGCGTCAATGTGGCGGTGTCCGTCGAGAATCCGGAAACTCTGGATATCCTTCAACGGGACGCCCGAGCGCTGCAAAACGCCTTGCAGGATGCCGGATTGCGTGCCGAATCCGAAAACCTGCAATTCGCCCTGAAAGGGCACGGCAAGGAATTCGGTGGCGGCGAGGAGTCCTCGACGCCCGACGAAAACGGCATCCTCGCCGATCAACTGGACCAATCGGACCAACCGACGAATTTGGCAACCGGCCAAACCGGCGACGGCCGGATCGACATCGAAGTTTGACAGGAGCCGCACCGCGGATCGCAGCATGGAAATCAACCCCACCGCCTCTTCAATATCGCAATCGAACACTCAGTCCAAAAGCAACAGCTCGCTGACCGGACTGGCAGACAATTTGGACAATTTCCTGACCATCCTGACCACCCAACTCCAGCATCAGGATCCATTGTCGCCGCTCGACACCCATGAATTCACCAATCAACTGGTGCTGTTCGCCGGCGTCGAACAGGACATTCAGGGAAACAGCAGTTTGGAGAAGCTGATCGCCCTGCAACAGAACAACGTGGCTGTCGGCGCGGTCTCCTATATCGGTCAGAACATCGAAGCCACCGGACAGACCAATATGTTGCGGAACGGCGAGGCGAAGTTCGGCTACACGCTGCCAGGGAACGCCAAGTCC
>CAYYBI010000568.1:0-9124 GCA_964469835.1 uncultured Rhodospirillaceae bacterium | reverse complement strand
AGCCTCACACGACGCGCGCAAAGGCTGGAAGATTCGTCCGATTTTCGACGCGCCGAACATTATCCTCACGCCGCACATGGCGGCTTCCACGCGGGAATGCCTCGACGCCATCGCGCGAACGGCGGCACAGGATATGGCGCGGGTCCTGCTGGGCAAACGCGTGAAATTTCCGGTCAACAAACCGGTCAAACGACCGAACAACCAGCCGGCGATACGATGACGAAAACACAGATCAAACCCTTCGATCATCCGGCGGCCTGGAAAGCCACGGACTTCGCCTCAAAGGATGCACTCGCGGTCGACCTTGAACGTCGGCATCTCGACGCGTTTGCGGCGGCGGCAGCCCATTTGAAAGATAGTGTCGCGGATTTCGGCGCAATCACACCACCGGATTTTCCGCTTGGTGCCATCCAGGACGAGGTTGCGGTGTGGCGCAGAGAGGTCCGCGAGGGACGCGGGATTTTGCTGCTGCGGGGAATCCCCGTGGAGTCGATCGATCCCGAGGATTTGCGGCTGATGTATCTCGGGCTCGGCAGTCATTTCGGCCGGCCGGTCTCGCAAAGCGCCCTCGGCGATTTCATCGGCGATGTCGTCAACGTCGGCGACAAGGACAAGCGCGAGCGGGCCTACCGGAACAGCCGGGAGCTCAATCTGCATACCGATCGGTGCGACCTCGTCGCCATGTTGTGCATCCGGCCCGCCGTCGAAGGCGGGTTGAGCGGTTATGCCAGTGCCTTGGCGATCCACAACGAGATGCTGCGGGAGCGGCCCGACCTGCTCGCCCATTTATACCGGGGCTACTTCCATCACCGGTTTGGCGAGCAGCCGCCGGGGGAGCCGATCGTGACAACGGAGCGAATTCCGACTTTCTCGATCAAGGACGGAGTTCCCAGCGTCATCTACATTCGCGGATATATCGACCTTGCCGTCGAGGAAGGACACGTCTCCCTCAGCGACACTGAACTGGCGGCGCTGGATTATTTCGACCAGGTCGGCAATCGCCCGGACGTTCGCCTCAACTTTCGTCTGGAACCCGGCGAGGCGAGCTTCACCAACAATTGTCTCCTGCTGCATACCAGGACCGCTTTCGAAGACTCCAGCGACCCGTCGCTGAAGCGGCATCTTTTGCGGCTCTGGCTGCGCGAAGACGGCCGCCCCATGGCGCCCGGCGTCATTCTTCATAAAGGCAGCGCCGGAATCGAGAAACGCGCGAACAGGGGAACGTATTACACACCGCCCGTGGAGTCCTGACGCAGCGGTCGCCGTATCGGCGGCACCGGCCGATCGGCTTTTTTGCATAACCGTCCTGCCGCGTTTTATAACGAACGGCAATAATAAAACCGAGGGAGACACCGCCCATGGCCGCCAAGGGTCCGTCCGGCGCAAACGCCAAGCGCGTATTCTGGTTCGACGACAACAAGACGCCAAGCGTCGCCGACGCGCTCCAGGAAGAGCCGGACATCGCCATGCACCGCCTGGAATTCGACGCGCCCGAGGCGGACAACTGGCCGGTCATCGAAACCTGCCACGCCTATTGCATCACCAGCGCCCGCGACGAAGTGCCGGATCACTTCAAGGCCGATGCCTCCTTGATGGCGCGATGCCCGGATCTGCTCGTCGTTTCCACATCCGGCGCGGGCTACGACCCGGTCGATGTGGACGCCTGCACCGAGGCCGGCGTCCTGGTGGTCAACCAGACCGGCGCCAACGCGGAAGCGGTCGCCGAACACGCGGTCGGCATGCTGCTGGCGCTTACCAAGAAAATGGTCGAGACCGACCGGTCCCTGCGCAAGGAACGCGGCGTCAACCGGGAAACCTTCAAGGGCTGGAACGCCCAGGGCAAGACGGTGGGATTGATCGGGCTCGGCAATACGGGCCGCCGGGTCGCGCGCATCTGTTCCAAGGGCCTCGACATGAAAATTCTGGCGACCGATCCCTATATCGAAGCCGCCGATTTCGAGGAGCGCGGCGCCAAAGCGGTTGGCCTCGACGAGCTGATGGCAAAATCGGACTTCGTCAGCGTCCATTGCCCGTTCAATCAGGAAACCAAAGACATGATCGGCGCACGCGAACTGGCGTTGATGCAGCCCGGCGCCTTCCTGATCAACTGCGCGCGCGGTGGCATCGTCAACGAAGCCGCGCTCGCCGACGCGCTGGAGAAAGAGCGGATCGCCGGCGTTGGCCTCGACGTCTGGGATGTGGAGCCGCCGCCGCTCGACCATCCGCTGCTGAAATTCGAAAACCTGATTGCCACCTATCACACCGCCGGCGTTACCTTCGATTCACGGCGCAACATGGCCGCCTGGAATGCCGAGCAGATCATCGGCACGCTGCGCGGCGAACGCCCGCCCCGGCTGATCAATCCGGAAGCCTGGGACAAATACGCCGCCCGCTATGAAAGAATTTTCGGCAAGAAACCCGGACCGTAGGGAAGCGGGGCATCCGAACACTTGAGGAATTTGCAATGAAAAAAAATACTCTTTGCCTGCTGCTGGCGGTCTTGTGGTGCAGCGGCATCGCCAACGCGGCGGAACTGGTTTCACCCTTTGCCGGGAGCAAGCTCCTCGGCGAGTACAAAACCGAATTCGATCGCTTCCAGTATCTGTCCACGCGCAGCAAGAAAGACGAAACCTTCACGGTAGAAGGGCGTATCGTCAGCCGGCTCTACACGAAACCGGCGAAAAAAAGCACCTTTGAGGTTTTCCGGAGCTACGAAAAAGAGCTGAAGGCGGCGGGATTCGAGATGCTTGCCGCCATCGGCAATGACAAATCGCGGGTCCAGAAAATCACCCGCCAGTTGGGCCGGAAAAAGGGCAACCGCATCGAAGATCGCGCCTATACCCAACGCGGAAAACGGGTTCGCGCCTCCCCCATCAGTTACGTCGTAACCTTCGGAGAGCACTATATCGCCGCCCGCAAGACCGTGGCGGGAACCGATATCCTGGTCGTCGTGGTCATCGCCGACCGCAGGGATGCCTACACCGTAGACGTGGTCGAATCTGCCGCCATGGAACAAAACACGGTGGCGCTCAGCCTCGACTCCCTGCGGTCGCAAATGGCGAGTAACGGCCGTGTCGCCGTCTACGGAATTCTGTTCGATACGGGCAGTGCCAAAATTCGCCCCGACTCCGACGGCACGTTGAAGATCATTGCCCAATACCTGCGCGAGAATCCCAAGCGGTCGTTTTACGTGGTCGGCCACACGGACGACAAAGGCCGCCTGTCCGGCAATATGAAGCTTTCGGAAGCGCGGGCGGCGGCCTCCAAGAAGGCGTTGGTCAAACTCGCTCCCGCAGCGGCGTCGCAATTGTCGTCCTACGGTGTCGGGCCGTTGTCACCGGTCGCCGCCAACAATGCGCCGAAGGGACGGCAACTGAACCGGCGGGTGGAACTCGTCGGTGCCTTGAAGTGAGGGACTGAACCGTGATCACAACCAAAAACACGATGACCAGGCGCGCAGTTTTCCTCGGCTTCGCCCTGATCGCCGCCATGACTCTCGCGGTGCCGGCCGAGGCCGGTGGCGAGATCTATCGCGACGCCGCCTTGATCGGCTCGATGCCGATTGGGGGCGTGACGTTGAACATGACGCTCCCCCAGGCCGAGGAACATCTGCGGGCAACCGGATTCACGGAAACGGACCGCGCCACACCGCAAAATGGAAGCGGAGCGGTTACCTTCAAGAAGGGAATCGTCCATATCTCGCTCGGCTATCGGGGAACGGTGCTCGAAAGCATCGGCGAGAACAGCCAGCGACTGGATGGCTCGCGGTTCGATTTAGCTGCGGAAATAGCCCCGCCGCGCGCGCATTTCGGGATTGCCGACGGCGAGCGGGATTGCCGCTCCAACAAGCGGGGCGCCGTCTGCAGCGTGGCCGACAAGCGCCAGGCGACCATCGTTTACGCCTTGCAGGTGCGGCCGACGCTCAGAACGGCCCAACTCGTCCGCTATCCGCCCAGGTAAGGCCAAGGACCGCAGCGCGGCCAGGCGATGGCCGCCGCGATCCGGCCCGCATAATCATTTAGTGGCCGCGAGCTGCGCCTCCAACTCGACGATGCGCTCCTGCAGCGGCGCGACGACCCGCGCGATGACCTCCTCGGTAAAGCGCGGGGTAATGTGCTGCGGACAATTGACGTCCCAGGCGGCGATATCGAAAACCACGGCCTGCTCGGGCGTGCCGGCATAATCCTGATCGGCAAGACGCGCGAGCAGCGCCGGGTCGTCGCCGACTACCCGGGCGCGGCCCCAGATCTTGATACGGCGGCGGTTCGGATAATCCATCAGGAAGATATATGCCTTGTCGTTCTCGGTCAGATTGCCGGCGGAAATGTACTGCCGGTTTCCTTTGAAATCGGCAAAGGCGAGGGTTTTCTCGTCGATCACTTTCAAAAATCCGGGCTTGCCGCCCCGATGCTGAATATAGGGCTGGCCATCCGCGCTGGCGGTGCCGAGATAAAAGGAATCCCGCTGCGCGATGAAGCCGGCGAGATCGCCGGTAACCGTGTTCCGCCACCCACCCTTCGCTTCCATCTTGGCGTAGCCTGTGCGCGAGCCCTTCAATTCCTGAACGCGTTTGACCGCCGGGGTGAAGGCGATATCGCTGATGGATTCGGTCATGTCGATGTCTCCTTGCCGTATCGGAAAGTGGAAAGGCCGGGAAGCGACTGCGCTGCGCAATCACGCCCCGGCCGGCGCGTCACGAGAGATTGGCCGCGAGGAAGCGCCGGATATGGTCGGCGATGACGCCGCCATCCTCCTCCAGCGCGAAATGGCCGGTATCGAGCAGGTGCACCTCGATATTTTTCAGGTCGCGTTTGTAGGGATGCGCGCCGGATGCCGGGAAAATATGGTCGTTCTTGCCCCAGACCACCAGCGTCGGCGGCTGATGGCGCCGGAAATAGGCCTGCCATTCCGGGTACAGCGGCGGGTTCGACCCATAGTCATAGAATAACTGCAATTGAATCGCCTTGTTGCCGGGCCGGTCCTGGAAGTACTGATCGACGGTCCAGCTATCGGGGCTCAGGGCCTCAGGATTGCGCGTACCATGGGTGTACTGCCATTTCGTCGCCTGCAGCGTCAGGAACCCCTTGAGCGGCTTGGCATTCGCCGCGGTGCGCTCCTTCCAATAGGCGCGGAACGGTTTCCAGAATTCCTTCAACCCTTCCTCGTACGCATTGCCGTTCTGAACGATCAAGGACTGCACCCGTTCGGGATGCCTAGCGGCCAGACGGAAGCCCATCGGCGCGCCGTAGTCCATGACGTAGAGGCTGTAGCGATCGAGACCCAGCATTTGGGTGAACGCGTCGACCACGTTGGCGAGATTGTCGAAGGTGTAGTCGAATTCAGTGACCGGCGGCATCGAGCTGTTCCCGAACCCGGGATAGTCGGGCGCGATCAAGTGAAATCGATCCGCAAGCGCCGGGATCAGGTTTCGAAACATCTGCGATGACGTTGGAAATCCGTGCAAAGCAAGATGGTCGGCACATCCTTTCGCCCCGCCTCACGATAGAATATATCGAGCCCCTGTACCTTGACGGATTTGTGCAGCGTCTGGACCTGGCCGGTTTCCGCTTGCGCGGCGCCCGCGCCCGAAGCGCCGCCTAGAACAAGCGCCGCGGCAACAGTTGCCGCCAAGCCGAGCCGCCGGGCGAAAGCGATGGGACTGGTTTGGATCAACATGACATCTCTCCCTAAGCGTAATGAATGAAGAAAACCTGTGGCGGCAAAACCGCCGCGTTCGTTGGCAGAATTAAAAGATAGACCGATCAGTCTATAATGTCAATAATCCACCCAGATAATTTTTCTTGTCGTATTAGTGCGCCTTAATAAATACTTGTTATATTTTCTGATACATTTCGACATTTGCCTTATTGAAAATATATAGACCAATCGATATATTTTGGCTGTGAGAGGAGTTTCCATGCGCCCCAGCAAACGCGATAAAATCGTCGATTCCGCCCTCGCGCTGTTTTACGAACACGGCTTCCATGCGACGGGAATCGAGAAGGTCCTTAGCGGCGCCGATGTCGCCCGGATGACGCTCTACAATCATTTCGAATCGAAGGAAGAGTTGATTGTCGCGGTGCTGCGCCAGCGCGATGAAAATTTCCGGGACTGGGTTGTCCGCTATGTCGAGCAGAACGCCAAAACGCCGCGCGACCGTCTACTGGCCCTGTTCGATGCACACGCCGAATGGTTCGCGGAGAAAGGGTTCCGCGGATGCCTGTTCATCAACGCGGCCGCCGAATTCGCCGGCAACAGCGATTCCATTCACGCCGCCGCCGCGGAACACAAACGATTGATCATCAGTTTCATTCGCGGTCTCGCCGTTGCCGCCGGCGTCCGGAACCCCGATGTCGTCGCCGATCAACTCGCCTTGCTACTGGAAGGCGCCATCGTCAATGCGCAGATGTCCGGAGACCCCGCATGGGCCGGCAAGGCACGGGATACCGCCGAAATCCTGCTCGACCAGGATTAGCCGGGACCATACCGCGTAATATGGCTAGGGCCGGGCTCCATCCTGATGGAACTTGAGCACGGTGCAGATGAACCCATGGACCGGCGTCGGCACGCCAAGGTCGCGTCCAAGCCTAACGACCGCACCGCTCAACCAGGGCAATTCGAGCCGATTGCCGCGGTTCAGATCGGTTGCCATCGACGCCCGCCCTTCCGCGGGAATGGTATCGATCCAGGCCATCGTCTTGTCGACGCAATCGTCGACAAGCGCCACTCCTTTCGCAATGCCCACCATCGCCACCTCTTCCACCGCAGCGCGGAGCAGGGCGCGGGTCTCGGGATCGGCCCGCACGGCGCCAAAGGTTCCCCGCGTGGCGCTGGTCATCCCACTGACTGCCGCCAGCATCAGGAACTTGTTCCAAATAGTCAGCTCGATCGTGCGGGTGAACTCCGAGTCGATGCCCGCCGCCCGAAACACGTCGTCGAGCGCCCTGCCCCGCGGACTGTCGCTGCCGTCCATTTCGCCGAAGCGGATGCGCGTGTAGTCCGAAACCTGGCGGATCACGCCGGGCGCGTGGATCGCGGCGGCAATTTCGGCGATGCCGCCCATCACATGCTCCGCCCCGATTATGCGCGCAAGCCGGTCTTCGGCCTCGACGCCGTTCTGCAGCGCGATCACCGCCGTGCCATTCTGCACCAGCGGCAGGATGAGCGCGCCCGCTTCCTCGACCGCCCAGGCCTTGACGGCAAGCAGCACCGCATCGACCGGACCGACCGATGCGGGCGTATCGGTCGCCCGGACGGGGTGTGCGTGGATGTCTCTCGTGCCTTCGATGCGCAACCCGTTTTGCTGGATGGCGTCGAGATGCGCGCCGCGCGCGATCAGTGTTACGTCATGCCCCGCGACGGCCAGCGCCGCTCCGATCGGCCCGCCGACACCGCCGACGCCCAGTACCGCAATTTTCATCATCGCCCGCCCGTTTGTGCCGCGAACGGATGACAAATCGGCGCTGCCGCGTCAACGCCGAACCGGCGGCATCCCAAAAAAAACAGCGGATTGACGTTAAGCGCCTGCCGGAACGGGTCTCGGAATTTTCATGATCATGCGCCACAGCACGGCGAACACACAGACAACCCCAACAGTCGCAATCATCTGCCACAGGTCGAAGGACTGATCAGAAATATTGACGCCGACATTGACCAGTGCGGCCCCGCCAAAGGTGAACAAAACCATCACGATGAAAACAATGATCTGCTGAATCCAGCCTTGCCGCAACCACGCCGGTGGCGCCGGCGCGTTGTTCCGTCTGGTGGCATAGGCCAGCAGCAAGACGCCGGCGCCGCTCAGCGCCAAACCATACAGTAACCACATTTGATGAGTCTCCGATGGGCCGCGCTGCTGTCGCCGTTCCGACCCGATGACAATCATCGTTGGAGGAGCGAGCGTTTGCGCACCACCTTGCCATATGCGCCTGTAAATACCGATTTGGAAAGAGA
Source organism: uncultured Rhodospirillaceae bacterium (assembly GCA_964469835.1). Classification (GTDB taxonomy): domain Bacteria; phylum Pseudomonadota; class Alphaproteobacteria; order UBA8366; family UBA8366; genus JAOTYV01. Next base: position 1,174 of record CAYYBI010000568.1, on the reverse strand, counting down.
ATAATACAGGCGCAGGGTCGGGGGTCGTTCCCGCCTGGAGCGTCGAAGACCGTTAGGCAGGAACGCCGAGCTCTTCCGGCAGATAGAACCCGGTGCGCTTGTGAAACCGCGGCTGATCGGGCGGGAAGTCGTTCCGCCGATGCATGACCGAGGTGTTGTCCCACATGAGAACGTCGCCCGGCCGCCATTCGTGGCAATAGACGTGCTCGGATTTGGTGGCGTGCGCGGTCAGTTCCGCAAGCAGCGCATCGCTTTCCTCCTGCGGAAGGTCGCCGATCCGCTTGATGTGATTGGGGCTAAGGTAGAGCGCCTTGCGGTCGAGATAGGGATGCGTGCGAACCAGCGGATGGATGACGTCGGGAATTTCCTCCAATTGGTCGGCGCGCAACGGCGCACGGCGTTCGTGGCCGCGCTTGACCGGCGAAAAGACGGCGGTCAAGCCGTCAACGCGCCGGCGCAAATCCTCCGGCAGGCTGTCATAGGCAGCCGAAAGATCGGCGAACAGCGTCTCGCCGCCATGATCGGGGATGTCGACGCCGTACAGGATGGTGCCGAAGACCGGCTTCGGCGTGTAGCTCTGATCCGTATGCCATTCGAGCACACCGCGTACCGGCGCCCTGGTCTCCCGGTTGGTCGCATACATGACTTCCTTGTGGTCGGGCGACACAAGCTGCGACTGAACATGGACAAACAGCCGTCCGAAGCGGCGCGCGAGGGCGAGCAAATGGTCGTCTTCCAGCGATTGATCCCGGAAAACAGCGACCTTGTATTGCATCCATAGTTCGCGCAAGCGGTTGAATGCCGCATCGTCCAGCGGCTGTGAAAGATCGACGCCGTCAATCCTGACGGCAAAATCCGACGCCAACAGGGTCATGTCCATTTATCGGATCCTTTCCTCGTCTCCGTGTATTCCGGCATGATCCCGGCCAAACCGCAAGAGGCCACCCCTACGGCGCCGGCACGATTACCCCGGGATTCAAAATCCCCGCCGGGTCGAGCCGCGCCTTGGCGGCCGCCAGCACATCGCCGAACAGGTCCGGGCGCTGCCGCTCGTACCACGGCATGTGATCGCGGCCGACCGCGTGGTGATGGGTGATGGTGCCACCCGAACGCAGGATCGCCTCGCCGGCGGCGGACTTGATCTCGCCCCACTGGTCGAGCTCGTCGCCTCGGC
>CAYYBI010000567.1:0-11076 GCA_964469835.1 uncultured Rhodospirillaceae bacterium | reverse complement strand
CCCGGTCTCGGCGGCCTGTCCCGCATGGTAGGGTTTCACCATGGTACCGAAATTTTCCCGCAGCCCCGCCGAGCCGCTGGCCGCGATGCCGAGCGCGGTGGCGAGGCCCCCGGCGGGCAAGCCGAGCAACCGCGCGCCCGCCACAGCGGCGCCAAGCCCGACGCAGGTGGCGGTGCCGTGGAAGCCCGCCCGAAAGTGGCGCGGCCCCAGCGCGTCGGCGATTTTACCCGCCGCCTCGACACCGACCAGATAGGCGGTCAGCAGCGCTTCGCCGGAACAGCCTTTCGCTTGCCCCAATGCCAGGACCGCCGAAAGAATCCCCGCCGTCGGGTGGATGCTTCCTTTATCCAGATCGATCACCGACGAGCGCAGCGTGTCGTCGTAATCGTCCATGTGCATTGCCATGCCGTTGGACAAAGCCGCCAGGGCAGGCGGCGCGGCGACGGCGGTCCCCAACAGCGACGCCGCCCCCGCCCCGCCGAAACTCTCGACATAGTTCCGCAAAATAGCCGCGCCTTCATCCGCCGCACCGGCAAGGCCGACACCCAGGGCGTCGAGGATCGATTTCTTGGCAAGCGTCACCACGCTGCCGGGAATATCGGCCAAGGCGCAGCCCGCGGCGAATTCGGCGATATCGGCGGTGGGAGAAGACGGCTGATTCGGCTCTGACACGGGTTTCCTGCATACTCGGTTCGAAGGATTGACGTTCAAGCGCGCCCGGCGGAAATCGTATCATAACGCGATACGCCGCCGCGAGCGCCCAGGCGGCTAGAGGGAGAGAGCATGGCGAAATCCAGCCAGACGCGGATCGCGGAGGACGAGTACGGACTTCGCGCGACCTATGACGATATCGAGATCGGCCACGAGCTCGAAGAAATGAAATGGGTCGTCACCGAGGAAGATATCGAAAAACAGTGCCAGATGGATGAGGATTTCCACGAATGGTACGTGCTGGACTCACCCTGGGGCGGGCGCATCGCGCCGCCACAAATCCAATACCGGCCGCCGCGCTGGCAATTGTCGCGCACCTTCAATGTGCGCGGGCTGTTCTACAAATGGACGCTCGAAAACGTCAAACCGATCAAGCCCGGCGACGAGATCACGGTGCGCGGCAAGATCCTGAACAAATGGATCCGCAAGGAGCGCGAATTCATCGAGTTCGAATCGATCGGCACCGACGCACAAGGCGAGGTCGTCTTCAAGACGACACGGGTGCACGTGCTGGACGTGGTCAAGCGGGACGCGCCGCGCGCGGGCGTGGGAATCGACAGCGGAATCAAGAATGAGAAGATCTAGGGCGGTCGCCCCGATGCGATGGTGGGAAGTTTATCGGAGGGAAGAAGAGGATGGGAATAATCACCGCGGAAACGCCGATCGGCTATGACCTGCCGCCGGTGGCGCGCCGCTTCAACGTCGGGATGTTCGGCGCCGGCGGCGTCAAGACGATCCACAACGATCAGGCGGCGGCGGAGGCCGAAGGCCTGCGCGAGCCGATCGCGGTGGCGCCGCAGGTCGCCGCGCTGGTGTTCCGCATGATGCGGCTGAGCTTCGAGGAGGGATGGATCGTCGGCGGGAAAAGCGACCTGACCTTCCGGCGCCCGGTCGGCGTGCATGATTTCTGCGTCGCCAAGGGCACGGTGATAGAGAAACTGCCGGAAGCCGACGGCAAGACGCGGGTGGTCTGCGAGGTTTGGGTCGAGACCGAGAAAGGCGTGCAGGCGATTGTCGGGAAGTGCAGCGGGGTTGTGGGGTGAGGGTGGTGGGATTGATCCTTTGATCGCGACCTTGAATATTTCCTAACTACCAAATGGCTGATTCAACGACTCTTCGACGCCAACACCGGTCCGTCGGTCGAATTCGCGTTTGCGTTCAATAAGACGATGTTTTGTCTCTGTTGCGGCGGCCAACAATCCAAACGACACCAGAAATTTGGCAATATCAACGCCATTGTTCTTTTCTATTCGCGCCCTTTGATGCCAATTCCGAGCGGACTCCACAAGACTATTAATTTGGTTATCATCCAATTTCTTAAGCTGCGACTTACCACGTTTCACATTGCCATCTAGAAGCCTTTTTACCGTAGCGACGAATTGGTCCTCCGGAACTTGGAATATTGGGATTCTAAGGATTTCAATGGTATCTGCTTCTATTTCGCCAGCTTCGAGCGGATTTTCATCGGTATCTTTCTTCGAAGCATTGGATTTCTTGGTTGTAGTTTTACCCTCTTCAGAAATTTGTTTTTTAATCTGAATTTCTTTTTTTAATTCGCGTTCGGGCCGAACCGCTGCGTCTGCCTTAATCTCGATCAACGAACCGCGGCCGCCATGCCGCGGTAAGATAAATGTGTTGAACAATCTTCGGAACCCGACGCTCGTTACAATGTCAAAGATCCGCCCCTTTTCGCCCACCTTAACAGTCCGCGCGGCCTGGTTCACGGCGGTTGTGAATCCGGCGTTTCGAAGCAATTGACGGATTTCCTCGTCACCCGACTGCCCTTTTATGTGGCTGAGCAACGACTCCATCGTTCTTCGTTGGCTATCGTTCAAACTCGGCCACACGTCCGCAAACATCTCTTTCGCTCTCGCAGAACGGGTTAGCTTGATCAATTCCCGGATGTCCGTCTTTGGTCCAAGCTCTTGCGCCTTGGCTAGTACACTCCTGCTGTGAAATTTTTTGACTCCCTTCGTATCACGAAGCCAACGTGCAATTCGGGGATTTCGGCTCGCATTGCCCAGATTCTTAACCAAAGGACCGATGCCTGGTGCGAATGCCGCTATTTGTAGGGCCGTTCCCAACCCCGCAACGGCGGCCGCTTCGAAATTCCTTTCTTTGATAGCAGCAGACAACGCATCGAAATCTTTGACACCTTCCTTGACTGCCACAATCTGCCCGATTCCAGGCACCATCTCGAACAAGATGTCGAGGACAATATTCGAGTCGTTCGACAACTTTGGGAAAAATGTTTGGATAACCGAGGCTAAGACAATCTGGGGATTCTCACCATCGCGAAGCGCCAAATCTGCGGTTACGAAGGTATTAAAATCATCACCTTCACCGAAGAGAGCCTTCGCCCGTTCATCGAGCGCTTGCGTCAACAATGCGCCGGCAAACCATCGTTCGAGGAAATCGAGTTTCTCTTCGTTTTCCTTCGCGTCACTCATCACCGCCGTCGCAACGCTGTGCGGCAACGTCATGAAGGGGGTGTCGCTGCCCTTTCGGAAGAACGCGACGCGTGGCAACCGGATCGACTGATCCGCGCCAGATTCGATCGGCAATTCTTCGGCGACATCCGCACGCGGATCGGTCGGGTCGAGACCGCCTTCCGCCCGGGTCAGCCCAGTTTCGAAGCGTGCCTCGAATCCCGTTGTCTCTGCCAGGCGGATGCTCAAGTCACGGACCTGCTTGGCCGGATCCCGGTTCTGCGAAAATCGATCGCGGAACGCCTCCCTATTTGCCGCAATCGCTTGAAGCGTCTTGTCACGGTCGCCCAGCACCGGGCCAAGGCCATCGACCAATTTGCGCAATTGCTCCTTTGGAATTCCGCGACTGTCCGGCAGCGCCTTTATGTCCCGTCGGGCCCGTTCGAGAATTTCCGCACGCCCGGCCGCGCTCGCGTCGTTGGCACTGAGGAGGGATAACCCGATCCGGAGCAAGTCGGGCGCAACGCCTGCTTCCCGCGCCCGCTGATCGATAACGGTTTCGGGTCGCCCGAACGTATCTTCCAGGAGTCCTACGAACTGTTTGGACGTCCGAACCGGGCGCGTCACTCCCTGCGTGTCGGCCAGCACGTTTTCTTCAGGGTCGGCCTCTTCTGCCGAAGCAAGCTCCTGAATGTTTTCCGGAGTGTTTGTCGGCGACGCCGTTGCCTTCGCCTCTTCGGGAAATTCTTCGGCACCTTCCGCTTGGTTACTTTTCGCCAGCTCATCCTCCGCAAGCGAAACCACCAGATCCGACGCCAGAGGAATGTCCGCGAATTCGCCGATCGCCCGGGCCCGGTCCTGCACTTCGGGCGGGAATCTCTCGATCAGGCGCGGGTCGATCTTCTCGAGCGCGGCGAATGCGCGCGCGCCGGCCACCTGCAACGCCGGGTCCGCCGAATACAGCAGTCCGGAATATTTGTTGCGCAGCGCGGTGGGCAGGACGCCCCGGTTGCGCACGAAGCGCAATTCCCGGGACGCCTGTTCGCCGGGCTTTCCCGCCGAAATCTGTTCGCCGGCGACCTTCCAGAGCGCGTCGATCGTCTCCTGATCTTCCGGCGAGGTGGGATTGAAGCGCCCGTTTTTCGCCGGTATTCGATCCAGGAGTGCCTGTTCACGCGCGGCGGAGGCGAGCGCGTCATCGTTCTTAGCGCGCAGAAAATCCGCTTCCAATTTCGTCAGCGTTCCCGCGCGCAACGCATCATCGATGCCCTTCCCGGTCAGGCCGCCAGTATCGGCCGCTTCGGACAAATCGATCATCGTCCGCTCTTTCGCCAGGATTTGCGCCCGCTGCACCTCCCCGTTCACCTGTGCCCGCCGGGCGGCCAGGGATTCCGGTGTCAGCAGTGCATCGAAATCGCCGGCGTTCAGTAGCCCCTGCGCGTCCGCAGGATCTTCGAGCAGGCCGTCCAGCGCCGCGTTGCCGATCTGGTCACGGACATGGCGGCGGATTTCCGCCCGGCGATCTTCCGGCAGCGCCATGTCGTCGAACACCGCCGTCGCCCGCGACAGGATCGCCTCGACCTGCGTCGGATCGTTGCGGACGATTTCCGCAAACGTCTCGAACAGGGCGCCGAGCCGGACCCGCCGCTGCACCGCGCGGGCCTCCCCCTCCATGGTCATCGACTTGTCTTTCAGCGCCGCGCCGAGCGCCGACAAATCCTTGCGCAACCCGCTTCGTACGCTTTCCGGCGCGGCGGTGAGCGTCTGGAACATGCGGCGCTCGGTCGACTGGCGGAAATTCCCGAAAAATTGCAGGTCCACGGCGCCCGGGTCCCGCGCCCCTTCGCGGAGGTCGCGCGTGCTGTCCAGCAAGTACGACGCGGCGCTGATCTCCCGTTCGATACGCCGGTTCACGCGTTCGAGACCCTGGAGGCGCTCGGCGGCTTCCGGAGGGAGGCCGGCGCCGGAACCCAGTGTCGATGCACTGTCGGGTCGATTGAAACGGTCCAGAGGAATTTTCGGCATTCTGCTATACGGCTCCTATCCATCGACGAACGCCGCCACGGCTCCGGTCCGGAGCGGCCGCGGCGTTCGTCGTCTTCGCAAATGTTGGGGGGATACTGCGGGGCGTGGCGGACGGACACGGTCCGGCGACCACTGTCGTGATGTCGTTGACACTAAATCGGCAAAGAAAACCCCCGCCTCGGGAAACAGGCGGGGGCTTTCGGGAGCAAATTGTTTGGCTTGTTCTATTCCGGGATTTTAGCGTCTTACCGCTGGTGGCCTAGGCGCAATTTTCGCTCATTCAGCCTAGTCCTAAAGGACTAGAATGGGTAATCGGCTAATCTGAACATGGAACCATGCAGTTAGTACTTTCGGATTAGTCCCGGCGCTGTATGCTCTATCGATTGGATGTCGACACTCTAATGTTATTCTGCCACCGTCGTCGCAGGTCGCGTGGTGTGCGGTCACATAATATGACCGCGACACACGACGTCGTGGCAGCGACGACGCGATCTGTAGGCCGGTTTGCCGCCGGGAAAAGACGAGATAAAACAGTCGCTCGGCCGGCAATTTGTAACCTGAGAGGGGTAGCGCAAAGGTATCGGCGCATGATGGGGATTGGAACACTATTTTCGCCGGCTTCGGCCCAGGTAAGATCCCGCGGGCCCGGGTATTGGGCGATTCTGCTGGCGCTCACCGCGCTGCTGATAAACGGCTGCGATACCGGCGCCGGGCGAAGCGGCGCGCCCATATCGCTGTGGAATTCCGGCCCGGGTGACGGCAACGCGCCGGGCTTTCAACAAACCGGGAAATTGAAAATCGCGCTGCTCGTCCCGCTCAGCGGACCCCATGCGCGGCTTGGCGCCCAACTGCGGGATGCGGCAACGTTGGCCTTGTTCGACAACAACGACGATGCCGTCGAGCTGCTCCCCAGGGATACAAAAGGAACCCGTGACGGCGCGGTTGAAGCCGCAGAACGTGCAATCGCGGATGGGGCGCAAATAATACTCGGTCCGCTGTTTTCCCAATCGGTCAAGGCGATAAAGCCGGCGCTGCGCGCGGCCAATATTCAAGCAATCGCATTTTCGAACAATCGCGCCGTAGCCGGCGGCCCGGTTTTCCTGATCGGAAATCATCCGGAAACTCAACTCACCGCCCTGTCGGCACATTTGAAACAGGCCGACCGACGCCGCGTCGCGCTTATTGGGCCCGACACCCGCTATCTCCGGATCATCCGCGACCGCCTCGTTCAGACTGACAAAGCGGGCCAGATCAATCTGGTCGATGTGCGTCTCTATAGCGACGGCGATGATTACACCGCAATCTCCAAACATGTCGAAGCCCTGACGAAGTACAAGCAACGCACCAAGGCATTGCAGAAGCTCGTCACGCCAATCAAACGGGCATACGAGTCCAACGAGGATCCCGACCAAGCCTTAAAAGTCGCGATGCGAAAATTATCGCACCTATCCGAGAGGGCCGTTATCAGCAAGGCGTCCTTCCAACCGGGATACAATTCGGACCAACCGCCCTCTTCCAGGCCGAGCGAGCCGGATTACGGCACCGCGGTAACCGATCTTCTGGTGATATATTATCAGAAGCTACAGGTCTCCAAGACTCCGCATCAGGCGATGGCCGCCGCACTGGCGGAATTCGAACATCGCGAAACCTTGGGCGCCATAGAGGTCGATTCGATTTTGTTGCCGGTTGGCGGAAAAGCATTGCTGGTGCTCGCCCCCATGTTTGAATATTTCAACGCGACCCTGCCCGAGGTTCAGTTGTTTGGTACCGGTATTTGGGATAGCGGCGACATCGAGCGAAAACGCGATCTGATCGGCAGCCAATACGTCACGCCGCTTTCACCGGACTGGCCCGCATTCCAAAAACGATATGAAGAGGTTTTCGGCTATAAACCCCGCGAGCTCGCAGCCGCCGCATTCGATGCAATCACGGTCGTCACGACAGCGCGGAAAGACGCGAATGCCGAACCGTTGGACGCCGCCTTCATCACGCGCGAGCAAGGATTTACCGGTTTGAATGGCCCATTCCGATTCTTGGCAGATGGCAGCAACGAAAAGCGCCTGTATATCGTCGAACTTCGCGCGCCCGGACGGGAGTATCTGACTGCCTGGTCGCCGACAGACGATGCCATTCCGACGAATGCCTTGGGCGAGGATGCGGAACAGAAAATCCAGCCTGTTCCCGTGGCGCCATCGCCCGCGGCGACGCCGATGCGACCGGAATCGCCGATGTCCTACAAGCGAACGGCCGATTCGATCGGCGGATAGCCGTCCACCTTTCACGCTTCCAAACGAAACGCCCTCCAAGCGCCGAATTTCGGCTGCAACATCAAAGCATCGATGCCGTCCTGGTCTATGGACAGCTTCGTGAATTGCAACCAGTGCTTACGGTATCGGCTGCAATGTCCCTTGGAACCGGCCATAGACACCCCGGCCAAATTCAATTCGTCCGGCCCCCGCTATTGCAGCTACTTGCTCTGCTGTCATCGTATGGTTTCTTGACGCGATTTCCGAACCGCCCTGTTCAATGACCAAGCGCCGGTCGGTGACCTTAAAGGTGAGGTCAAATGATCGCTGCCATTTGATCGCGCCGAGGGCGTGATTTGGAATTGGTGCGCAATAAATTCGGCCATATTCCTGTGCAAGCGCTTCCGGCACCATCGGATGATATTCGGCATTCCACGGCGAACCGCTCATGTTGCCTGTGCCGGCGCATAGGCGACCATTGAACACGGCGAGCGTGGTAATTCGCTGACCCCACGCCGAGCCAAAAAGCCCCAATGTCCGGCGATTTTTTTTCTTCGCCGGATTGGGGGGGACAATCTCCGCCAATTTCGCAGCCATCGCATGATAATACGGATGAAGCTCGTCAGAGATCTCGGGACCGGTGAACAGCCGCTGCGACGACCATGAGTCGACGCCGAAAGGTCGCCGGAAGAGCTGGCCCCACGGATACATTCCGACAAGCAGATCGCCCGCCGCAATGGTCATGGACTGAGCTTCGTAGTATCTGCGCCGGCTGTCCTTCTTTTCATCAACCGGTATCGGCGCGTTTGTGAGCCGAGCGGTATCGCCGCTGACCCGGACAAGATTGCCGTCCGGATAGGTGCCGACCAGCAGATCTTCGTCGTAGATCAGGTATGAGTAGAATTCGGTAATCCTCCGGCTGCCGCATTCCGGTATTTGCAGCGCCGTAGTCCGGGTCGGGCTAACCCGGTAAAGCGCCGCGCAGGGCCGCCCGCGAGCGCTGCCGCCGACAATCATGGCGCCGTTCAACGGCATCATCGAATAGACCCAGTTCTCGGCGGCGATGTGAACGGTCGCGCCACGGATTGGCCGGCACGGACCCGCCGCTGCGGGTGGAATCGGATAGGAAACGATCTTGTAGTCGATATTGGCGTAAATCCGGTCCAGAAACACAAAAACACTCGAGATCTTACCGGACAGGGATCCGTGATACCCCCTATCCGAAACCACCGCGATGCCGGCGCATTTCCGCCAATGCCAAAGGAAACTCCAGCGCCGGTCGCCCGATCTCTGCAGCCGAATCGGCTGGCCTTCCAGCGGATGGGCGTATCTGTCGATACCACCCGTGTAGGGTTTCCAATCGCCGTCTTCATCATCGTAGACACTGCCACTGATGTATTCGAATAATTTGCCGTTCACATTCGCGACCATTGATTTGAGATGGTCGGCAATCGGGCGCCCCAATGCCTCAAAACTGAACTCCGCCATCGGCGCCTTCTGGTCCCGACACCAGAATTCCAGATCGTTCTGGTTTGACGCCCTGCGGGCACTATTCGTGTTTATGAATCCGGCCGCACAAACCATATCGGCGGCACGCCAATAGAAGACCGTTCCCAGGGATGCGGCAGGGTCGGCCTCCAACTTAGCGTGGACGGATTTTTGCCACAAAACACGATCAACCGGCGACGGCATGAGCACGAAAAGGATAACAACGAGCAGCGCCGCTGCCGCCGCGGCCAAAACAAGAAGACGGCGTCTGTTCATTGCACCTCATACCTGCGTGGGAAGTCGAACTGCGCCCAGGCATTCATGGACGCGTTGCGGTTTCCAGATGGAACCGGAAGATTGGACCGACAAGTAAGATGGCGATGATTCGGGCGCAAAGAAAGACATCGCGGGCCATGGCAACCAAAATAACGACCGAATTGATGGTGCGGTTGTCCGCCCAAAGGAACCTGCGGACGACTTGAACGCGAAACCCGTCTACGCCCCCTGAATGCGGTCGTGCAAATCGTCGGCCTCCGAGAAGACGCCGGCCATTTCCTCGTCGGTCAAGTCCCTCCCTTCGTCCACGGCCTTTTGCAATTTGGCATGCATGGTCTTGAATTTCGCCTGGCTCACCGGATATGCAGCCAGCGCCGCAATGGTCACGTCGAGCAGCTTGAGAAGCAGGAGTGCGGTTGCCGCGTTCATTGTTTCAACCTCCTCTCGGCCACAAGCCGGGTTTTGAGTTCACGCAAGCCGGTCTCCGCCAGGACCAAAGTGACCTCGGTCAGCTCACCCCGCTCGTAGGCGGTCCGGGCAATTTGAATAGCCTTGTAGGCCCGGCGGTCGACTTCCTTCAGCGCCGCCTTTGTCTCGGGTAATGTCAGCGGATCCTCGGCGGCCTGAAGGACAATCTGCCCGTAGACGATGTAATCGCCATAGGCCGCGAACAGACGTTGCTGCGGTGTGACGGCCACCGATTGAAGCGAGCCGCAACCGGCGACGACAACGAGAAGAAGAAGAGCAGCATACTTCCGCATGTCACTGCTTCCCGTCATCGACATTGGGCACGGCCCAGACGCCAAACGCGGTCAAAAGGGGCACGAAGATCGCCATGATCGCCTCGGCGGAAACGCCTTGGCCGGTGAGATCGATGCCGAGGAAGGTCTGGACGGCGACGATCACGGCGCCCAGAACGGCGATGATAAGTTTCGAGTATTTCGCCATAAGCGTCTCCTTTCAGACACAAAAAAGCCGCCTTAGGGCGGCGGTAGCGACGTTAGTGCGGCTTGAACCGGCCTGCGGATACCGCAAGCACTCCCGCCTCAATGGGTTTTTGTTTCAGGCGTTTCCGCTTCGGGCGTCCAGTTTTCCCAGGCTTCGCCTGCCGCCAAAAAACAGGTCGGCCCACCCGGCATGGAGTAAAGCAAGGTCCAGCGCCCATCGGCGGCCATATAGAGTTCGACAAGGCCGCCGCTGCCGGATAGCGCCATCGCGGCTTTCCGTTCGCTATAGGCGTGTTCAAGTGCCGCTGCGATTTCGACCCGGCTACCGCAAACGCCTTGCGCCTGTCCGAATTCGGAGCATGAAAACAGGCCCGCGAATGTGCAAATAAGAATCCATCGCCGCATCGCGTCAGCCTGACGGCCAGAATGCCAATTTCGCCAGCAACCCAATGATGATGACCATTCCGGTCACCATGCCCGCTTCCAGCCGGGTGATCTTTCGCGACAATGATTTCATATGGTCATACAGGTTTTTATACCGTACGCCGCAGGACACGACATGGGCCTGGAGGCTTTTCGTTTCGGTCGGGTTGATATCGGTCATGATGTGATGACAGCATCGAGCGCCGCCGCGGTTGCGGGTAATTTCATATCGTATCCAACACATAGAAATTGCGGGAATAACGGCGGTCGCGGTGTACCCGTAGCGCCCGAGGACACGCGCGACAGGATCAGAACTTCACGATCAGGTTCAGTGCAATCCAAGGCGGCATGTTGTTGTGCGGCTGATCGCCGCCGCGGGGTTGCATCCCCTTATTGACGTTGAGATTTTGCGAACCATTGGTATCGGCCATGACGAACTTGCTACCGCCGGTGGCATCGAAATCATTGGAACGCCATTCGTCGACGTTGTGATCGTGGCCCGGCATTTCGAAACTTGCTGGCGTGAAATCG
>CAYYBI010000566.1:0-5060 GCA_964469835.1 uncultured Rhodospirillaceae bacterium | reverse complement strand
CACCGTGGAATACCTGGGCAACACCGGCATCAGCCACGTTGCCGGGATCCTCATGGGAGACCCCGACCGGCCGCCGGCCCGGGTCGCCATGCCGCTGACCGACTATGTAACCGGGCTCTATGCAACATCGGCCGCGCTGATGGCGCTGCATCACCGGGACCGGATAGGCGCGGGCCAATGCGTTGACGCCGCGCTATACGAATCCGCCTTCAGCTTCATGGAGGGGTTTGTACCCGCCTATGACAAGCTGGGCGAAGTGCCGACGCGCACCGGATCGGCGATGCCGGGCCATGTGCCGAATAATCTGTATCTCACCGGCGACGGCCGGCACATCCACATCGCGGCGGGCAACGACCGGACGTTTCGCGACCTTATGCGCACCATGGGTCGGCCGGAGCTTGCCGAGGACCCGCGTTTCGCCGCTGCCGAGAACCGGTCCGCCAATCAGTCCGAGCTGGAGGAGATTGTCGAGTCCTGGACAACGCGCCACGCCATGGAAGATCTTTATCGTATATTGCTGGAGGGCGGGGTACCGGCGGCGCCGATTTATACGGTGGCGGACACTTTCGCCGATCCGCATTTCGCCGCGCGGGATATGGTGGTCGAGGTGCCGGACGACACGCTGGGATCGGTAAAGGTGGTCAATGTGGTCCCGAAGCTGTCGGCGACGCCCGGCGAGATCCGATGGGCCGGCCGAAAGCAGGGCGCCGACACCCGCGCCGTGCTGCGCGATCTTCTCGGCATGGGCGAGGATGAGATTTCGGCCCTCGAAGAAAAGGGTGCGATCGGCAGCGCGGACGCGTAAAAAAACGGTATGAGCGCACAAGACACGCCCATGAAACTTGATGCAGGATTACCCCCGTCATGATGCGCAGGTTTTGGTTCGAGTTCGACTTCGACCCGGACGACCACAACGTGCCGGTGCGGCTGCGCCATGGCTGCGGCGTGACGGCGGACGATAAGGACGCCGCGATCGCCGTCATGCGCGAACGCCTGTTCGACGGCGGCGACCTACCGCCGATCGCCAAATTCGTCGAAGACGTGGAAATCGAATCGCTCGATGGCGACTACGTGCAACCCAATATGGGGCTGCCGCTGATCCCCGGCATCTGGTTCCCGGTCGGCTATAACCGGTAAGCCTTTGTCCGCCACCGCATGTGCTCACTCGCGGAGGCCCGCCTTGCGGAGGCCTTCGAGAAGGTGCTCGAGGTCGTGCGGCGCGGCGTTCCATTTCTGCAATTCCGCCCGGGCCGCGAAGTCGGGCTTGACCGTGTAGATCTGTTCAAGCGATGCCTCCGCCGCCTCGCGCCGTTGCAGCTGACCGAGTGCTGCCGCCTTCAAGAGATGCGTCCAGTAAAAATGCGGTAGGCTTATGCGTTCGACATCGGCGAGAGATTTTTCGTATTCGCGCCGGTCATAGTGATACCGGGCAAAACTGAAATAATACCAGCCCGGATGCAGCGGATTGAGACGCTGCGCCCTTGTCGATAGGTCGATCCCGCGTTCGAATTCGCCCATGAACGCCAGATAATGGCCGATATCGGCGAGCGTTTCGGGGTCGTTGGGGTTCAAATTTAGCGCGCGCTGCGCCTCCGCTTCGAACAGACTGTTTTCGCCGCGGAAAAAATGCACGATGGCGAGCCAGCAGCGGGCATAGGCGTTTTGCGGGTCGAGGCGGGTTGCGGTCTCGGCCATCTTCAGGGCGCGACCGATCGGGTCCGGGCGTGGATTGGCATCGAAGCGATGCTCGGCAAGATAAACGTTCCCCAGCAACGCATGCGCATCGGCATTGGCGGGATCGAGCACGATGGCTTTTTCAAGCAGATCTCGCGCCTCGGCATGCATTTCCGCGCTGAGCGTCGACGTATACCGCCGCGCTCGCAATACGCAGTCATACGCGTCCAGTTCCGCGGGGCTTTTCCTGAGGGAGCGCTGCAGCGCGACGTCCTGAATTTGAACGTCGAGCATCGCGGCGATCGTACGGGTGACCTCGTCCTGAACCGCGAAAATATCTTCCATCTCGCGGTCATAGCTGTCGGCCCACAGATGCACGCCGGTCGCCGCATCGATCAGTTGCGCGGTAATGCGCACGCGTCCCGCGGCGCGCCGGACACTGCCTTCGACGACATAGCCGGCATTCAGTTCGGCGCAAAGTTCGGGCAGGTTGATCGCGCGTCCCTTGAACCGAAAAGTCGACGTGCGCGCGATGACCCGGAGTTCGCGAAATCGCGACAGGTTGGTAATGATGTCTTCGGTCAGGTCGTCGGCGAAATATTCGTCGACATCGGCGCTCAGATTGTCGAAGGGGAGGACCGCCAAGACAGGTTTCTCCGATGCGCCTTGTCGCGGTCCGGCCCGGTTCGCGGTGTCGGCATTCGGTTGAGGAGGCTTGGGCGGGGATCCCTCCACGGTGGAAACCTCGCCGACAAAACGAAAACCGCGCCCATGCACCGTCCGAATGAGGCGCTGCGCCCGTCCGTCATCGCCGACCGCCTGACGCGCGGCCTTGAGACATGTCGATATGGTGGCCTCGGTGACGATACGGCCGTCCCAGATTTCGTCGACGATTTCGTCCCTGCTGACGACACGATCGTTGTTGCGCGCCAGGAAATGCAGCAGATCGAAGGCCTGCGGCTCAACCTTGCAGGGCCGGCCGTTCCGCCGGAGTTCGTAAAGCTCCGTATCAAGCTCCCAGTCGTCGAATTCGAAAATCATAGGCGCGGCTGCAATGTCTTACCCATGCTGATTCCTGTCGATTGTAGAGCGATGTCGCCGGTTGTCGAGAAACCATAGGAAGACGCCCCGCTGCAATCCGTCACCCTGATTGGGAAAATTCCTCAGTCATTCCTCAAGAATTGTTCAACTCGTCCTCAAGCATGCATTTGCGTTGCCGTCTACTCATGTCCTTACGCAACGGGTTGGTCCCGACGCGCTGAAACCCGAGAAATATACGAAAGGAAACGTCATGCCACTCGTCGACATTCAATTGATCGAAGGTGTTTTCACCCCTGACCAGAAGAAGGACATGATCGAGAAAGTCACGAACACCATGGTGGAGATCGAAGGCGAAGCCCTGCGCGGCGTCACCTGGGTCCGCGTCCAGGAGGTCGCCAGCGGTGCCTGGGGTATCGGCGGCAAGGCGCTCACGGCCGCCGATGTCAAGGCGTTGCAGGGCTCAGGCGATTAAACGCGCTTCAGGAGACCGGCTGCGCATGTTCGTGGCCGGTTTCCACGGCGTGTAATGCATTTTGGAGACGAGTGATGGTGCGAATTGCAATTTGGAAAAAATTTCTAATCGCCGGTATCGTCGGGATTGCGCTGTTGGTCCCATCGATTGGCCATTCCGGAAAAACTAATTTCGTTGAGCAAACGGCATACATGTCGGCTGCGCCATGGGCTGTCATTCCGATTTGTTTCTCAGGCCAAGGCGGTATGTCTAGACCCATTGCCACAATCGGCAAATGTGAGCTCGGGCGCATGTCCACTTGGAATGCTGTGGCCCGGTAACAGGCACGGCTGGGCATGATGATCGGAGCTGCGCAGAGAATGGCGCCACCGATCAATTGGAAACGGTTGGCCTAAGGCAAAATTTCATGCCGATTCGCAAAGGAGCGTCTCAGCGGAGAATGCGAAAATAATGCCGCGCGCGCGGCAGTTCGGTGAATCCCTAGCGCATCCGGCCGTCTTTTCCCTGCACCCGGGCGATGCGCAGGATGTTGGTGGCGCCGGGGGTGCCGAAAGGGACACCGGCGGTGATGACGATCCGGTCGCCGGGTTGGGCGAAGCCGTCTTCCAGCGCATGGAAGCTCGCGCGGGCGACCATTTCGTCGAAATCGCGCGCGTCCTGGGTCGTCACGCTGTGAACGCCCCAGACCATCGACAGCCGGCGCGCCGTGTT
Source organism: uncultured Rhodospirillaceae bacterium (assembly GCA_964469835.1). Taxonomy (GTDB): domain Bacteria; phylum Pseudomonadota; class Alphaproteobacteria; order UBA8366; family UBA8366; genus JAOTYV01. The sequence goes on along the minus strand of CAYYBI010000566.1, from coordinate 1,162 downwards.
GATGTTCGGCGTCAGGCCGATCACCGGCACCTCGGGACGCTCACGCGCCGCGCGCAGCGTGGTCGAGCCGGATGTGGTGTAGGTGACGATCGCCCGCACCGAAAGCGTCTTGGCGACCTGGCGCGCGGCGGCGCTGATCGCGTCGGCGGCGGTCGGCTCCGGCTCGCTGCGCGACGCGTCGCGAATGCCGCGATACAGCGGGTCGCGCTCGGTATGTTCGATAATGCGGTTCATCATCTGCACCGCTTCGATGGGATAGTCGCCGGCCGCGGTTTCCGCCGACAGCATCACCGCGTCGGCGCCGTCATAGACCGCGGTCGCCACATCGGAGGCCTCCGCCCGGGTCGGGGTTGGCGCGTGGATCATCGATTCGAGCATCTGTGTGGCGACGATCACCGGTTTGCCCGCTTCGCGGCACGCGGCGATGATCCGTTTTTGCAACACCGGCACTTCTTCCGGCGGCATTTCGACACCGAGATCGCCGCGCGCAACCATGATCACGTCGGATAGTTCGACGATTTCGCCGAGACTGTCGATCGCCGCCGGTTTCTCCAGCTTCGCCAGCAGCGCCGCCCGGCCGGCGATCAGCCGGCGCGCGTCGGCCAAATCCTGCGGCCGTTGAACGAAGGACAGGGCCACGTAGTCGACGCCGTTGTCGAGCCCGAACCGCAGGTCCTTTTGGTCCTTGTCGGTGATCGCCGACAGCGGCAGCAGGACACCGGGCACGTTGACGCCCTTGCGGTCGGAAAGGGGGCCGCCGGTCACCACTTCGGTGTTCGCGAAATCGCGGCCGCACTCGGTAACGCGGAGCCGAATTTTGCCGTCGTCGAGCAGCAGGTCCGTCGGCGCTTGCAGGGCCGCGAAGATTTCCTTGTGCGGCAGCGAGACCCGCGACTGGTCGCCCGGCGCTTCGTCCATGTCGAGACGGAAGGAGTCGCCGTCGCGCAGCGTGATGGGGCCGTCGGCGATGCTACCGATCCGCAGTTTCGGGCCCTGCAGATCCATCATGATGGCGATCGGCCGGCCGGCGTCCCGTTCGATCTTGCGGATCGCCTCGATGCTGCGTTTCTTGTCGTCATGGGTGCCATGGCTGAAATTCAGCCGGAAGACGTCCACGCCGGCTTCGAACAGGGCAAAAATAACCTGAGGATCGGCGCTGGCC
>CAYYBI010000565.1:0-12162 GCA_964469835.1 uncultured Rhodospirillaceae bacterium | reverse complement strand
GCATGGACACCACGTCCACCGGGCTCGCCGCACCCATTACCGTGATGCATTTCTTCCGGTCGCGCAGTTCCCGCATGCCGGTGACATGATCCGCATGAACATGGGTATCGACGACTTTGACCAGGTTCAGGTCGAGCTCCTGCAAAAGCTGGACGTAGCGATCGACCCGTTCGAACACGGAATCGATAATCAGCGCCTCGCCCCCGGGACGGCTCGCCAGCAGGTAGGTATAGGTGCAGGATTCCGGATCGAAGAGCTGTCGAAAGATCATGGGGCCGCATCCTCTGTGGAGGGAACGAATCTTAGCTATTATTGGACAAGAACGGCGCGGAAGTCATTCACGTTGGTAAAGGTCGGGCCGGTAACCAGCAAATCACCGATCGCCTCGAACACCGCATAACCATCATTCTCCGCCAGCCGCGCCGCCGGGTCGATACCCGCCGCCGCCGCGCGCCGCAACGTGTCAGGCGTAACATACGCACCCGCGTTGTCTTCCGTCCCGTCGATCCCGTCCGTGTCGGCCGCCAGCGCGGTCACGCCCGGATGGCCGTCGAGCGCCAGCGCCAGTGCCAAGAGATACTCGGCATTGCGGCCCCCGCGGCCGTTGCCGCGCACGGTGACGGTGGTCTCCCCCCCGGATAGCAGAACCACCGGCAGCGCCACCGGTTTGCGGTCGCACACGGCCTGCCGGGCGGCGTCCGCCTGGATCTTGGCAACGTCGCGCGCCTCGCCCTCGATGGCGTCGCCCAGAATCACCGGCGTCACGCCGGCGGACTTCGCAACCGCCACCGCCGCCTCCAGCGCCATCTGCGGCGTCGCCACCAGAATATTCTCCGCGCCGCCGAGGCGCGGGTCGCCCGGCTTCGGCGTCTCATCCCGGCCATCCCGCAAATGATCGATCGCCGCCGACGGTGCGGTGATGGCGTATTTGTTCAGGATCGCCAGCGCCTCCGCCGTGGTTGTCGGATCGGCGACTGTCGGCCCCGACGCGATAACCGACGGGTCGTCACCGGGAACATCGGAAATCAGCAATGTGACCAACCGTGCTGGCGCCGCCGCGGCCGCGAGCCGCCCGCCCTTGATGGCCGAGAGGTGCTTGCGCACGCAATTCATCTCGGCGATATCCGCGCCGGATCGCAACAGCGCCCGGTTCACCGCCTGCTTGTCTTCCAAGCTGAGTCCAACTGCCGGCAACGGCATCAGCGCCGAGCCACCGCCGGAAATCAGGCACAGCACCAGATCGTCCGCGCCCGCGCCGGCCGCAAGATCGAGGATTCGCGCGGCCGCGGCCTCGCCCGCCGAATCGGGGACCGGATGACTGGCCTCGACGATCTCGATCCGCTCGCACGCCACCGCGTAGCCATATTGAGTGACAACGAGGCCTTCCAGCGGACCGTCCCAATCCGTCTCGACCGCGCGCGCCATCGCCGCCGACGCCTTGCCGGCGCCGATCACGATGGTGCGCCCTGCCGGCGGCGCGGGCAGATGCGGCGGCACGCACAGCGCCGGCTGTGCGGAGTCGATCGCCGCCTGCAGCATGTCGCGAAGGAGACGGCGGGCGTCGATCATGATGCAGCTCTAACGGAAGTCGGGCGCGTAGCCCGGTGGCGGCGAATATCCGAGATCGCCGCGGGCAATCACCGCCTCACGCCCGCCATGCTTCGCAAGCTGCTCCGATTGCCGCCGTTTGGCACGGGCATCGACCTCTTCCGGGTCACATATCGCGCGCAACAACTGCTCGCATTCCGCGCGCACGTCGGCAAAAGCCGGATCCTCGCCGAGGTCCTTCAATTCTTCGGGATCCATCTCCAAATCGTAGAGTTGTGGTGCGTATTTCGGATAATACACGAACTTATATCGCCCGTGGCGGATCATGAATGCGCCGGTGGTCGAGCCCATCGCATGGTACTCCGAAAGGACGTTCCGTCGCGGCGTTGCCCCATCGATGATGTCGTAGAGCGAGACGCCGGGATAGGCCCGCTCGGCCTCCGTCAAGGCGACACCGTTGCATTCGAGAAAGGTCGGATAGCAATCGACATGGCTGACCGGCGTATCGCAAACTTGGCCTTTCGGAATATCCGGTCCGGCCATGATCAGCGGCACCGCCGCCGTCTCCTCATACATGGTGGATTTGCCCCACAGGCCGCGGCTGCCGAGATTGTCCCCATGGTCGCTGGTGTAGAGGACGCGCGTATCATCAGCGAGCCCCGCTTCGTCCAGCGCGGCCAGCACCTTGCCGATATTGTCGTCGAGGAAGCTGCACAGGCCGTAATAGGCGGCAATTGCGACGCGAACCGTCTCCTCGTCGAAATAATCATCGTAGGTGAGGCTGCCGGCATAGTCGCGCAGGTAAGGATGCATCGGCCGGTCGGCCTTGCCGTATTGTTTCGGCCAGGGAACGCGGCCGGTCGGGTAGAGATCGAAGAATTCCTGCGGCGCGGTCAGCGGAAAATGCGGGCAGACCCAGGACACGAACAGCGTCCAGGGCACATCGCCGCTCCGCGACGCTTCCTCTCGCAGCCACCGCACCGCTTCCGTCGTGATGTTGCGGTCGTATTCGGTGTATTCGCTTTCGCCGGGCTTGGCGGATTTTGCGATCTTGTAGGAGCCGCCGCGCACCGGCAGGTCTTCCCGCACCAGTCCCATGAGGTCGCCAAGCCCTTCGACCACATGTAGTGGTATGCGTTCCTCGGTGAAGCCGTTGTCGTCGTCCGTGCTACGGAAATGCAGCTTGCCGATGGAGTCGACCCGGTGCCCGGCGCCGCGCAGCCGGTGATGCCAGCTCGGCACCGACCCCTCATAGGGGTCGCCGTTGTCCCAATAACCGATTTGATTGATGTACTGCCCGGTGGCGAAGGTCGCGCGGGCCGGGATGCAGATCGGCGAATTGCAATAGGCTGACGAGAACCGCACGCCGCGCTCGGCCAGCCGGTCCAAATGCGGTGTCTGCGCCATCGGGTGGCCGTAACAGCCGAGGATCTTTGGATTGTGCTCGTCCGACATCAGGACAAGGGAATTCATAGGTTTCATTGATGATCCTCTCAAGGGCCGCCGCGCCCGGCGACTATACCCAAGCCGGGAAGGTTTGAAAGACCAAGGCAGTCCCTTTCGCCATATCGGCGAGAAAGCGTTTTCGACGTGAAAGCTTGACCAGCCATGCCGCAACTGGGCACACTTTTTACACCGGTATACGAAACTTTAGGTATCCCACACCGGGTTACCACAGTGTTCAGGGAGTGCAGTGTCATGAGCAACACCTACAAAACACTGATATTGGGCGCGTCTTACGGGTCGCTCCTGGGAATTAAACTGTTGCTTGCCGGCCATTCCGTAAAGCTGGTGTGCCTGCCGGACGAGGCGGCCCTGTTCAACAAGGACGGCGCTCGGGTGCGAATGCCGGCGCGAGAGCGGGACGGACTCGTCGAGATCGATTCTCGGGAACTGTCGGGCGATCTGTCCGCCGCCGGTCCCGGCGATGTGAATCCGGCGGATTACGACCTGATCGCCCTGGCCATGCAGGAGCCGCAATATCGCTTGCCCGGCGTTCGCGAGCTGCTGGACGCGGTTGCCAAATCCCGGGTTCCGTGTATGTCGATCATGAACATGCCGCCGCTGCCCTATCTGGCGCGAATTCCCGGGCTCGATACCGCATCGCTGACCCATTGCTACACCGATCCCACGGTCTGGGACAATTTCGATCCGGGGTTGATCACGCTCTGCAGCCCGGACCCGCAGGCATTTCGCCCGCCGGAAGAACCGACGAACGTACTGCAGGTCAGCCTGCCGACCAACTTCAAGGCGGCCCGGTTCGACTCCGATGAGCACACGGCCATCTTGCGTCAGATGCAGGCGGATATCGAAGCGATCCGTTTCGATGACGGCGACGGCGCCATCGAATTGCCCGTCAAGCTCAAGGTTCATGACTCGGTCTTCGTGCCGCTCGCAAAGTGGAGCATGTTGCTGACCGGCAATTATCGCTGCGTGCAAAAGGACGACATGCGATCGATCAAGGAAGCGGTGCACAGCGACATCGATCTGTCGCGCTCGGTCTACAACTGGGTGAGCGAGGTGTGTCAAGCGATCGGCGCCGCGAAGCAAGATCAGGTCCCCTTCGAGAAATACGCCAACGCGGCAAACGGACTGGCGAAACCGTCCTCGGCGGCGCGCGCCCTGCTCGCCGGCGCGCCGTATATCGAACGCGCGGACTGCTTGGTGAAGACCATTGCGGCGCAGAAGGGGTTGCACTCCGACGTTGTCGACGAATCCGTCGCATTGGTGGACGAATGGCTCGATCGCAATCGGAAGGCCGCCTGACTATTCACTGATCACTAAAAAAGGCCGCGTGGCTTAGAACCGCCGTTGCGGCCGGGTTCCGCCGCGCTCGCCCTATTCCGCCGCCTGCACCGAGCTTGACGCCGTGTAGCGCTCCGATGCGATGGTCAACCGCTGCATCCGCGCCTGGTCGATCTCGGGCTGGTATCCTGCGGGAAAGACCATATCGCCCTTGTCGAAGGTCATCGGGTTGGCCAGCAGGCTTTCCCTGGCCTTCAGAAATCCGTTGAACTCACCGGCGTTCTTGACCGTTGCCGCGGCGACGCAAGCTTCCATCCAGCAACCGATGTCGAGCGAGGTTCCGTCTCCCAGCACCGGCTCCATCCCCAGCGCGCGCACCTGTTCGAGGCATTCCTTCAGCCGCGCCAGCGAGCCGGTCCGTTTCAGCTTCATCTTGAGCAGGCCGACATTTTCGATCTTCGCCGCCCGCTCGACATCCTCCATGTAGTAAATCGGCTCGTCCAGCATGACCGGCACGGTCGATACCTTGGCGACGGCGGCGTTGCTGTCCCAATCCTCGGTCGCACACGGCTGCTCGAAATGCATGATCGAATCCGGGTCGAGGGCCGCGGCGAAGCGGCACCCCTGCTCCCGATCGAAGCCACGGTTCGCATCCAGCCGGAGGACGGCGCGCCCGGCATTGGCTTTCTGGATTGCGGCGACGCGTTCCAGATCCCCGTCCACATCCTTGCCGACCTTGATCTTGAAGGTGCGGAAGCCCTCCTCGAGCCGCTGCTCGACTTCGGCCGGCACGTCGGCGACATCGAAACTATTGAACGGTGTCAGCAGCGGAAAGCGCAGCCCGTCCGGCAAGTCGAGGATCGGGTCGCCCTGCATCATCTCGATCCCGGTGACCAGGGCGGCGGCGGCAACCTTGCTGGCGGCCTTGTCGCCGTCGATTGCCTTGATTGCGGCGGCGGCCGTCATGCCGACCACCCGCTCCGCCTGGGCGCGACAGAAATCCCAGCCGCCTTCGCGGGTTTCCGATGTGGAACCCGGCGAGATGTGGCCTTCGCCCCAGCCGATCCGGCCGTCGGCGTCGCGGACCTCGACCATGATCGGTTCGAATTCATTGAAGGTGCGATAAGACACCCGATAGGGCACCGTCAGCGGCGACTTCACCCAATAGAGGTTGATCTCCTGAATTTTCATGGCCCTATCCTTCCCGACTGTGTAATTCAACCCTCAGCGCCCCGGCGACGCCGAACGCAGTCTATCAGATATAGGGACCATGCCGTCCAGTGCGGCCAATGGCAGGTTCCGGCGGCTGGGGTCGCGCGCGCAACAGAGCATAGGAATTGACTGACCGTGGCCCAGGACCGACCCGAGAATTATCTCGAAGTGCGCGTCGAGAGCATCGGCGCACGCGGCGACGGAATCGCGGAAAGCCCAATGGGCCCACTGTATATTCCTTATGCCGCGCCGGGGGACCGGCTCCGTGTGCGTGTCGGCGGGCCGCGCGGCGACGGACGGACGGCCCGCATCGAGACCATCCTCGATCCCTCGCCGGATCGCACCGACCCCGCCTGCCGCCATTTCGGCACCTGCGGCGGCTGTAGCGTGCAGCACCTCGCCGACACCGCCATCGCCGGTCTAAAGCGGAGCCTCGTCACGACTGCGCTCCGGCGCAAGGCGCTGCCGGAAGATACGGTCACCGAGACGATCACCGCGCCGCCGGGATCGCGCCGCCGGGCCAGCCTCGCCTTTCACCGGGGCGGCGCAACCGTCCTCGGATTCAACGAACGCGCTAGCCGGCAGATCCTTAACATCCGCGAATGCCCGGTGATGCGTCCGGCACTCATGCACCTGCTGTCGCCGCTCCGGGGTTTGTGCGCGGACCTCGATGCGCTTGGCCGGAGCGCCGATCTGCACGTCACCGAGACCGCGAGCGGCATCGACCTGTTGATCCTGCCCGCGCGGCCGGCGGACCCCGGGCTGAAAGGCCGCGAGACCCTGGCGGCGTTCGCCGAAACCCACGATTTGTGCCGCATTTCCTGGGGAACCGGGACGGAGATAGAGCCGATCGTCCAGCGCCGCGAGGCCGTCATGCGGTTCGCCGGCGCGGCGGTGGCGTTGCCGCCGGGCGCCTTCCTGCAGGCCAGCGAGGCCGGCGAAAAATCGATCCAGGAAGCGGCGACCGCGGCCATCGGAAAATCTGGCGCAGCGCGCATTGCCGATCTTTATGCCGGCTGCGGCACGCTGTGTTTCCCGCTGGCGAAGATCGCGCCGGTGCACGCGGTGGAAGGCGACGAGTCGCTCGCCGCCGCGCTAGCCCAAGCGACGCAAGGACACCCGGTTACGGTCGAACGGCGGGACCTGCAGCGCGATCCGATGACACCCGCCGCGTTGAACGATTTCGACGCCGTGCTGTTCGACCCGCCGCGCGCCGGGGCAAAGCCGACGGCGGACGCGCTGGCCCTCTCGCAGGTGCCGCTGGTCGTCGCGGTTTCCTGCAACTCGGCGACCCTGGCCCGCGACCTGCGTATTCTGGTGGATGGCGGCTACCGGCTGGAGTCCGTAACGCCGATCGACCAGTTCACCTGGTCCGCCCATGTGGAAGCGGTTGCCGTGCTGCGGCGGTAGAACCCCACCTCCCTCGCCGGACAAACAATGCTATCGTCCAATCGGCGTTTTTCGATTTATGGGAGCAAGGGCGATGAAATTCGGCGCGGCACTGTTCTTCACCGACTATTCGATGGCACCGGGTGCGTTCGCCCTGGCGCTCGAGGAGCGTGGCTTCGAATCGGTCTGGGCGCCAGAGCATTCGCACATCCCGCTGTCCCGCAACTCCCCCTATCCGCAGGGCGGCGAGCTGCCGAAGCGGTATTACGACGTGATGGACCCGTTCGTGTCGCTGACGGCGGCCGCGGCCACCACCAAGACGCTCAAGCTGGCGACCGGCATCTGCCTCGTGGTGCAGCGCGATCCGATCCAGACCGCCAAGCTGGTGGCCTCGGTCGACCAGGTCAGCCAGGGCCGCTTCCTGTTCGGCGTGGGCGCCGGCTGGAACGCGGACGAGATGGGCAATCACGGCACCGCCTTCAAAACCCGCTTCAAGCTGATGGATGAGCGCATCCAGGCGATGAAGGCGATCTGGACCGAGTCCAAGCCGGAATTCCACGGCGACTTCGTCGATTTCGACCCGATGATGACCTGGCCCAAGCCGGTGCAGAACCCGCACCCGCCGGTGCTGGTCGGCGGCGCCTTTCCCTACGGCGCGCGGCGCGCGCTCGCGCTCGGCGACGGCTGGATGCCCCATCTGCGCCGGCCGGAATATGACGACGTCACCGAATTCCTGCCGAAATTCGCGGAAATGACGAAAGAAGCGGGCCGCGACCCCGCCTCCGTGCCCGTCACCGTCTGGGGCGTCGACGACAACGCCGACCGGTTGAAGCGCTTCCGCGACCTCGGCATCGACCGCGTCTCGGTCAGCCTGCCGTCGGAGGATGAGGACACCCTGCTGCCGGTGCTCGACAAATGGGCCGGGCTGATCCGGGACTTGGAGGGGTAGACCCCTAAATCGCGCGCACCAGCCTCGGATACATCAGAACCAGCGTCAGGCTGCGGGTGGCCATGAAGCCGGTCAGGGCGATCCAGATACCCACATTGCCGAGCTGCGGCTTGAGGCCGAACAGCAGGCCTAAGAAGACGGCGAAGGCGATCACCATTGAATTGCGCATGGCGCGGGTGCGGGTCGCCGCCAGGAAGATGCCGTCATAGGTATAGGCCCAGACCGACACGATCGGCATGCACACGGCCCAGGGAAGGAAATCCGCCGCCGCCGCGCGGACCTCGGGAATTGTCGTGATGAGCGCGATGATGCCGGTGCCCGCCACCGCATAGATCGCCAGATTGACGAGGCCGACCAGTCCGCCCCACAGCACCACGACCTTGACGCCCGACGCGAAGGCCTTGCGTTCGCGCCTTCCGGCGGATTCGCCGAGGATCGCTTCCGCCGCATGCGCCACCCCGTCCAGGCCGAAGGAGGTGAAGATCAGGAAATTGTGCAGCACCTGGTTGGCCGCCAGCGGCACGTCGCCGAGCGCCGCGCTATGCGCGATGAACAGCGCCAGCACCGAGACCACGCACATGGTGCGCAGGAAGATATCGGTGTTGATGGTGATCATCCGGCGTAATCGCACCGGATCGAGGATACGCGCCGCCTCGCCGCCCGCCGGCAGGCGGCGCAGCCGGCGCTGAACGAAATACAGCCCCAGCAGCAGCCCAGCGTATTCCGCGATGACCGACGCCGCCGCGACACCGGCGACATCCCACTCGAATCCGAAGACGAACAGGAAATCGAGCACGATGTTGATGGCATTGGTGAAGATCTGCAGCACCAGCGGGATGCGCGCATCGCGCAAGCCATAGAACCAGCCGATGATCGCATAGGTCCCGAGCACCGCCGGCAGCGACCAGACCCGGATCAGGAAGTATTGCCGGCCGAGGGTTTCCACCTGATCGCTCGACTCAATCGCCCAGAAGGCGATCCCGGCAATGGGAAGCTGCAGCACCAGGATCGCGCTGCCGATCACCGCGGCCAGGAACAGCGCCCGGCCGACCATGGCGCGCACCTCGTTGTGATTGCCCGCGCCGCGTGCCTGCGCGGTCGGCCCCGTGGTGCCCATGCGCAGGCAGTTGAAGCCGTGATAGATGAAATTGAACAGCATCGCGCCGAGCGCGACCGCGCCGATGTAGTAGGGCTCGGACAGATGGCCCATCACGGCGGTGTCGACGGCGCCCAGCATCGGCACCGAGACATTCGACAGGATGATCGGCCCGGCCATCACCCAAAGCTGGCGATGGAGATTTCCCTTATGCGTGTCGTCGGCGTGCGGCCCGCTATCCGTCAAGCGCCGCAAGCTCCCCCAGGGTGACCGGTTTGATCGGCGGGCGAATGTTATAATAGCCGATCTCCGCAACCGGCTTGCCGCGCGCCTCGGCGATGACTTCCGCCACCGTGAGGCCGCAAAGCCGGCCCTGGCACGGCCCCATGCCGCAGCGCATATAGGCCTTGAGCTGGTTCGGCCCGGTCGCGCCGAGCGCAACGCCTTCGCGCAATTGCCCCGCCGTGACCTCTTCGCAGCGGCAGATCACGGTGTCGTCTTCCCGCGGCACGAGGATCTCGGGGTTGGGCCGGAACAGGCGGTCGAGCAACGGTCGGATCGCCATGTGGCGGGACCATTCCGCGCGCCAGGACTGCGCCCGCGCGTCCCGGCCGCCGGATGCGAGGACACCGAGGCGATGGGCGATCTCTAACGCCGCCAGCCTTCCGGCCACCGCGGCGGCTTCCGCGCCGCCGATGCCGCCGCCGTCGCCGGCGACGCTGATACCCTCGATCGACGTGCCGCCCCAATCGTCGAGCACCGGCCTCCAGAACCGCTGATCGTCAACCCATTCATGCTCGCAGCCGAGTTGCCGGGTGATCTGCACATGCGGCACCACGCCCTCATGCAACAACAGGACATCCGCATCGATCGAGTGGCGCTTGCCGGCGTCGTCGAACGACACCCGTTCGAGCCGCCCTTCGCCTTCGGCGGCCAGGCCACGGATGCCGGTATGCCAGGGCATCCCCGTGGCACGGACCCTGCCCCGCATATCCAAGCCCTTGCGCAGATATTCCGGCGCCTTGAGCGCGCCGAATATTGTGCCGGCCGCCGCGAGATAGGCGCCGGGCTTGGTGGTCTCCAGCAACGCCGCCACTTCCGCCCCGGCCGCCGCCAGTTGTTGCGCGACTAACAGCAGCAGCGGCCCACTGCCCGCGATCACCACGCGGCCGGACGGGACCATGGCCGAGCCTTTCAGCAGGGTCTGGGCCGCGCCCGCGCTCATCACGCCCGGCAGCGTCCAGCCGGGAACCGGCACCGGCCGCTCCAGCGCACCGGTCGCGACCAGGATATGTCGTCCCTGTATCGACTCCGCCTTGCCGTCGCGGGATATCGAGACCGACCCACCGGCGCCGACCTGCCAAACCGTGGTGTCGGGCCGATAATCGATGTCGGAATCCGCGAATTCCTTCGCCAAGGCGCTTCCGCGCGCGTAATCCGTGCCCAATATCTCGAGCAATTCCTGATTCTTGTCGGCGTTCTTTGAGATGTTTCTATAAATCTGCCCGCCGCACCGCGCCTGCTCGTCAAGCACCGTTACCGTAAGGCCCAGCGTCGCCGCCGTTGCCGCCGCCGCCATGCCGGCCGGGCCCGCGCCGATGACGATGAGGTCAGTGCTCTCGTTCATTCCGCCGCCTCCCGCGCGCCGATTTGGCGACGCACGGTCATACCCTCCTCGACGGTGACCAGGCACGCCTGTCGGTTGGGCGTGCCGTCGATCTCCATCAGACAGTCGAAGCATACGCCCATCATGCAATAGGGCAGCCGCTCGCCGCCGCTGACCGGCGTGGTCCGGGTGTGGCCCGGCGCCGCGGCCAGCACCGCGGCGGCCACCGTGTCGCCGGCCCGGGCTTCGACGGCCTGACCCTCGAAATCGATGGTGACGGATTCCGCAGGCGTGTCAGGCAGCCGCTTGAACATCGAACCTCCTGGCGCTGAACTGGTCGAAGCCTGGCCGGGCCATCCCGGTGGCGATCCACTCGGCGACGTAGCGGGCATTGATCGCCCCCAGGGTCACGCCGCTATGCGAAGTCGCCACGAAGGCGCCGGGGTGCGACTCGGATTCGTCGTAGATCGCCGCGCCATCCGGCGTCAGCACCCGGATGCAGCCCCAATTCCGTACCAATCGAACGCTGGCGAGTTGCGGAAAGAATTGCACCGCCCGGCGGGCCATCCGGCGTACCGCCGCGAGCGTCGTGCCATCATCGAATTGCACGTCTTCCTTGGAATTGCCGATCTGAATTGTGCCTTCATTGGTCTGGCGTACCGACGAAATGCACGCGGGCAACATCGGCGCGATACGCTCGCTGATCAGCACCTGGCCGCGCTCCGGCCGGATCGGAATCGAGAGCCCGACCATTTCGCCGAGCCGGGGGGCGCCGTGCCCCGCCGTCAGCAAGATCTTAGGCGCGGTAAATTGCCCGGATGCGGTTTCCGCAACGAAGGCGCCGCCGTCGTGATGGATCGTCTCGACCCGCGCTTCGGTATGATAGCGCCCGCCCCGCTTCGCAAACGCGGCATGCAGCGCGCGCAGCATCAATAGCGGATTGACGTCGCCGTCATGGGGACAGAAGGAGGCACCGGCCAGTTGGTCGCCCAACCGCACGCCCGGCAGCATTTTCTGAATCTCAGCGCGGTCGATTATTTCGCAGTCGAAACCTTCAGGACCCGCCTGATTGCGCATCTTTTCGATGAAGCGCTTGCGCTCCTCGACCTCGCTTTCGCCCAGTTGGAGTTCCATCCCGCCACCGCCGCGATGGGCCACGTCGACACCGGTCTCGGACCGCAGCTCGGCGGCGAAATCGGGCCACAGATGCGCGGATTCCCGGCTCCATTCCTGGTAGCACTGAACGCCTAGCCCTTTGCCCTGGGTCCAAACCAGCCCGAAATTGCCCCGGGCCGCGCGGAGTGCGGTGTCGCCCTCGTCCAGCATGACAACATCCAGACCATGCGCCACCAAGCCGTAGCCGATGGCCGATCCGAACATCCCGCCGCCTACGACAATGACGTCCGCAGTCTGCATCTCCCGTTCCTCCCTCTCCGGCCGACGCCGTTACTATAGCGCCGAAGCAGCGGACGCGACCATCCCCGCCAGCGCCGTTTCCCATTCCCGCGTAAAGGCGGTCGCATCGGTGAGACGGGACGCGGCAACTTGGGCACGCAGATCAAGACGGGCCGGCCGTTCGCGCGCCAGTCGCAGCGCAATCTCCACATACGCCGCCGG
>CAYYBI010000564.1:0-9126 GCA_964469835.1 uncultured Rhodospirillaceae bacterium | reverse complement strand
TGGTTACAGGTCAGAACACGACAAGTGGTGACAAGACGAGGTGACTTTTTCGGTAGTTGAGGGATTAAGGGGTGTATGGGGGCGCTTGCGCCGCAAGGTCGACGAGGTTGGTTGGCGCTATTCCTTTTATCTCATAGTGTTGAAGTGCGCTCCACCAAGCATTTTCCAGTTCAGAAAATTCTTTATCACCGCTATCCGTCTGGGGCAGCAAAATTCAATTTCCCGTCCTGGATTGTGTGTTCGCGAAGCTACCGAGGACGATGTCGAGCACCTTGCCGAACTTGGTGACACCAAAGAATCGCTCCATCAGCGATTTGAGAATGGGCATCGCGTATGGGTGCTTGAAAGCGAAGGACGCTTTCTAGCCTGTGATTGGCTCCTCCCGTCCGACAAACTCATTTCAGATTGGTTGGTTCTCGAAAAAATCGAAGGCGATGTTTGGTCTGAAGTCATATTCGTCAGTAAGGAACACCGCGGCCAGGGCCTCGGTCCGGCCCTGCGGGGACATGTTACACAGCTATGCTGGCATTTCGGGTTCAAGCGAATGTTGGGAATTGTCGATACACTCAATCACAACTCCGTGCGGGCGATGGGCAAGATTGGCTATGAAGCAATCGGGTGCCTGCAGTTCTACAGGATTTTTGGAATCGCCTTCGTCCACGACGGCACGGCCTGGCGATGCGGCATGTGGCGAAAGGGGCAACCGCTTCGGATTTCGATCGCGAAAATGGCCGAGGCACCGCAGTCAAACAATGGGATATTGATGCAAAGAGCGAAATAGTGATGCGTGAAGCGTAGACTGCGGGCGCATGTCCGCACGGCTTTCATCGTCCTCGAATAGCACGGCATACATCCTTGCCCGTCCCCTTGGTCATCGGCGGCGGGGTGGGCACAGGATCGACCCGCGAATGACAGGCGCAAAATACGGAATTTTGTATTCGAATTTGCCAGGGATGCAGGCGGCCGCGGTGCGGTGTGGTCTTGCGCGGAAAATTCGAGCGTTGCACAGTGTCGCCGAACCGGGGGGTGTGTAATGGCAGGCAAGGTCTTCAATATCGCCCAACAGAAGGGCGGCGCGGGCAAAACCACCGTGGCAGTTAACTTGGCGGTCGCCTGGACGAAACAGCGCGGCAAACGCGTTGCATTGCTCGATGTCGACCCGCAAGGCAGTTCGAGCGTCTGGTACGAGGCGCGCGAGCACTATCTGGGATCCGACGACACGGGACTGACATTCCGGCGCTCCAGCGGCAGCCGCGCGGTCAATGAGGCGCGGGCGCTGGCGCGCGACCATGATGTGGTTGTGGTGGACATGCCGCCGCATGCGACGTCCGCCGCAAATGCGGTAATCGCGGCGGCCAGCCTGGTTGTCGTGCCGGTGCAGCCATCGCCGTTCGATTTTTGGGCGACCCTGCCGACCCTGGAGGTCGCGGCGGCGGCAAAGAAGCCGGCGTTGCTGGTGCTCAATCGAGTGCCGCCGCGTGCCTTGCTTACGGCAACGATGATCACACGGCTCGGCGATTATAAGGTGCGCGTGGCTAAATCGCCGCTCGGCAACCGGGTCGCCTTCGCCGAGAGCGTGGGCGCCGGCCGCACCGTGCTGGAGACAAAACCCGGTAGCAAGGCGGCGAGCGAAGTGCGCGCGCTGGCGCGCGAGCTGATGCGGATCGTGTAAAGCGGCCGCGTCGCGCATTTCCCCGCTTTATCTTGTGGAGCGGTCTCGTTACTTTTCCGGCTCAATGATGGGGAGCGAGACGCGATGACGAACAATACCGCTAAATATAAGATCGCAAACATTCCGGGCGATGGCATCGGCAAGGAGGTCGTGCCGGAAGGGCTTCGCGTGCTCGACGCCGCCGGCCGGAAGTTCGGTATCGAATTCAGCTTTGCCGATTTTGACTGGAGCTGCGAGACCTACACCAAAACCGGCCGGATGATGCCGGAAGACGGCACCGACCAATTGCGCGAGCACGATGCGGTTTTTCTCGGTGCGGTCGGTTTTCCGAACGTGCCGGATCACGTATCGCTCTGGGGTTTGTTGATTCCGATTCGGCGCGACTTCCATCAATACGTCAATCTGCGCCCGGTGCGGTTGTTGCCCGGCATCACCCCGCCGGTGCACGGCTATGAGCCCGGTGACATCGATTTCTACGTGGTGCGCGAAAACGTCGAAGGCGAGTATTCCGAGATGGGCGGCAAGATCTACGCGGGCACGGATCAGGAAACCGTCATTCAGGAGACTGTGTTTACCCGCAAGGGCGTCGACCGCATCCTCAAATACGCTTTCGACCTGGCCATGTCGCGCGACGCCAAGCATGTCACCTCGGCGACCAAGTCAAACGGTATCATCTACACCATGCCGTATTGGGATGAGCGCTTCCGCGAGATGTCGGCGCGCTACCCCGACGTCAAGACCGACCAGTACCACATCGACATTCTGACCGCGCATTTCGTGCGTCATCCCGACTGGTTCGATGTCGTGGTCGGCAGCAACCTGTTCGGCGATATCCTGTCCGATCTCGGCCCGGGCGTGACCGGGACCATCGCGGTCGCGCCGTCGGCCAATATCAACCCGGAAGGCGAGCATCCGTCGATGTTCGAGCCGGTGCACGGCTCCGCGCCCGATATTGCGGGGCAGGGCATCGCCAACCCGATTGGGCAGATCTGGTCGGCGTCGATGATGCTGGACCATCTGGGCCAGCCCGAAGCGGCGGCCGCAATCGTGTCGGCGATCGAAACCGTGCTGTCGGAAAAGGGTGCACCGCTGACGCCCGATATGGGCGGCAAGGCGAACACGCAGGACCTCGGCAAGGCTATCGCGGAGGCGGTTGGGTGACCACCCGCTACTTCGAGGACTGGCGGGTCGGGGACAGTTTCGAGACGCGGGGCATCACGATTACGGAATCACAGATCGTGGACTTCGCGCTGCTTTACGACCCGCAGTCGATGCATATCGACAAGACCTTCGCCGCCGACGGCATGTTCGGCGAGCTGATCGCCAGCGGTTTTCACACGCTGTCGATTAGTTTCCGCCTGTTCTACGATATGGGGTACGTCGTTCATTCCAACATCATCGGCCTTGGGCTCGACGAAGTGCGCTGGACCGCGCCGGTGTGTGCGGGCGACACGCTGCGCTGCCGGGTGGCGATCACGGCTCTGACGCTGTCGCGCTCCAAACCCGACCGCGGCACCATGTCGTTCAAGGCGACAACGCTCAATCAGCGGGACGAGGAGGTGCTGCATTACAGCAGCACGTGCATTCTGAAGAACCGGCCCGAGGGGTAACGATCCGATGCGGGATGGCGCGGTCGCCCTGGCAGTCCTCTTGGCCGTCTTGATCGCCGCTCCCGCTTTCGGTCAAAATCCTGCTGCGTCCTGTCGCACGATCTATGTGGTCGATAATGGCTGGCATACCGGGATCATTATCCCGGCGCGAGATTTCGCGCCCGCGCGGTTTCTCGGCTCCGACTATTTCAAGGGCAAGGACTGGCTGGAATTCGGCTGGGGCGACGCGGAGTTTTACCAAGCCAAGGAGATTTCCGCCGGGCTCGCCCTGCGGGCGCTGTTCTGGCCCACCGAGGCGGTGATGCATGTCTACGGCTTCAACGGTGCGCCGACACGGGTGTTCAGAAAGAACCAGGTTGTCACGATACAGCTATCCGAGCCGGGATACCGGAGATTGCTCGACGGGTTGCGCGGCGGCTTCGCGCGCGGCACAGACGGTCAGGTTGTACCCTTAAAACCGGGACTCTACGGCCGCAGCCACTTTTATCGCGGCGTCGGCAGCTATTCCGTCATGCGCACCTGCAACACCTGGATCGCCGAGGTGCTTGCCGCCGGCGGAGTCGCGATCGACCCGGACGATGCCGCGCGGGCGAGTGATATTATGTGGCAGCTGCGGCGATTGCCGGCCGGTGATTGCCGAAAATCCGCGCCCGCTGTAGATCGGTGATGGAACCAGGACTCGCCAAAAGAATTCGTATTGTGACGGTTCGGGAAAAGAAAAACGGGAGTGCCTGAGCACCCCCGTCATTTTAGAAAAACATTCAAAGCAGCCGGTCAATCGTCCCCGGGCACCGCTTCTTTCGCGATTTCGGCGGCGACTTTCTCTGCCGGTTGATAGATCTCCGCACCCTCCGCCTTGAACTTCTCGGACATGTCGAACATGCCCTGTTCGGCGAAGTCACGGATTTCCTGCGTGATTTGCATGGAGCAGAATTTCGGTCCGCACATAGAGCAGAAATGCGCGACCTTGGCTCCCTCGGCGGGAAGCGTCTGGTCGTGGAAATCCTCGGCGGTTTCCGGGTCCATGGCCAGCTTGAACTGGTCGCGCCAGCGGAAATCGAACCGCGCCCGGCTGAGCGCGTCGTCCCACAAGCGGGCGCCCGGATGCCCCTTGGCGAGGTCGGCGGCGTGCGCGGCGATCTTGTAGGTGATCACCCCGTCCTTCACGTCCTTGCGGTTGGGCAGCCCCAGATGCTCCTTCGGCGTAACATAGCACAGCATCGCGGTGCCGTACCAACCGATCATCGCAGCCCCGATGGCGCTGGTGATGTGGTCGTAGCCCGGCGCGGTATCGGTGATCAGCGGCCCAAGCGTATAGAAGGGCGCTTCGGCGCAATGCTTGAGCTGCTCTTCCATATTGACCTTGATCTTGTGCATCGGCACGTGGCCGGGGCCTTCGATCATCACTTGCACGTCGTGCTTCCAGGCGATCTTGGCGAGCTCGCCCAGCGTGCGCAATTCGGCGAATTGCGCCTCGTCGTTGGCGTCGGCGATCGAGCCCGGTCGCAATCCGTCGCCCAGCGAGAAGCTGACGTCGTACTGCTTCATGATCTCGCAGATTTCCTCGAATTTGGTGTAGAGGAAATTTTCCTCGTGATGGGCGAGGCACCATTTGGCGAGGATCGAGCCGCCGCGGCTGACGATACCGGTGACGCGCTTGGCGGTCATCGGAATGTAGCGCAGCAACACGCCGGCATGGATGGTGAAGTAGTCGACGCCTTGTTCGCACTGCTCGATCAGGGTGTCGCGGTAGACTTCCCAGGTCAGGTCCTCGGCGATGCCGTCGACCTTCTCCAGCGCCTGATAGATCGGCACGGTACCGATCGGTACCGGCGAATTGCGGATGATCCATTCACGGGTGTCGTGAATGTCCTTGCCGGTGGACAAATCCATCACCGTGTCGCCGCCCCATCGGGTCGCCCAGACCATTTTCTCGACTTCCTCGGAGACCGAAGAAGACACGGAGGAATTGCCGATATTGGCGTTGATCTTCACCAGGAAGTTTCGGCCGATGATCATCGGCTCGGTTTCCGGATGGTTGATGTTGGAGGGGATGATTGCGCGGCCGCGGGCGATCTCGTCCCGCACGAATTCAGCCGTCACATATTCGGGGATTTCCGCGCCGAAGGTCTCGCCATCGCCATAGAATTCGGAGCGGCCGAGGTTTTCGCGCGCGGCGATGTATTCCATCTCCGGCGTGATGATGCCTTTTCGCGCGTAGTGCAGTTGCGTGACATTGGCGCCGGGTTTGGCGCGGAGCGGCGCGCGCTTGTTGGTGAATGCCGCCACGGCGCGCGGATCGCCTTCCTTGCGGTGATTGTCTTCGGGCTTGATCTCGCGGCCTTCGTATTCTTCGACGTCGCCGCGTGCGCGAATCCAGTCGGCGCGCATCGGGGGCAGGCCCTTTTGCACGTCGACGCTGACGTTTTCTTCCGTGTAGGGGCCGGACGTGTCGTAGAGCCGCACCGGCGCTTCATTGGCCGAGGCTTCGAGCACGACTTCGCGGAACGGCACCTTCAAACTGCCGTCCGGGCCGCTGTCGACGTAAACCTTGCGCGAGCCGGGAATCGGCCCTGTCGTGATGACGATGTCTTCGGGATCTCTAGGCATGTCGGACCTCCTTCAATGCAGTCAGGAGATCCGGGAAAAGTCTGCGGGGCGGTCTGGCAGGGTCCGTGTCGTCTTCTTAGGTTGGCCCTGTCCCCAGTTCCTTCCCTCCGCCGGCATTACCCGGATCAGGTTCTCAGGGTCACCGCACGGCCGTTCGAACGAACTCTACAGCGGACTCTCAGCCCCTTCGCGGGGCCCCCCCAGGATGGCAGCATAGTGCCGGGCGGAATCGGTTTCGTCAACGTATCTGCGCTGGCCGCGGATAAGTCGGCATTGTGGTGCTACACGGTGGTCGGCGGCACTGGTTTAGGGGAACCCGAGTCGCGGCCGATTACGCCGTTCGCTCCGGCACCGTCCGCCCCAGCCCGTCGAACAGGTCGAGCATGCGTTCGCGCCAGTCATGCAGCGGATCGTCCGGGTGCAGCAGTTGCAGCGGGCTGACCGCGCGGGCCCATAGGAAGGCGCCGAAGATCAGGTGGTCGCCATACGCGGGCGCCTCGCCGGCAAACCACTCCTGACCGCCAAGCACCGCGTTGAGGGGCCCCAGCGTTTTTCGGAAAGCTCCGAAATGCTCCCGCCGCTCGCTGGCGACGGCCTCCAGGCTCATGCCGAACCGTTTCTCCCGCGACTTGCGAAAATAGTCTTTGTCGACCTCGTCGATGCTTTCGTAGATATCGTAAAGAATGGTCTTCACGAGCGCCGGGTGCAGCGTCGCGTCAGCCCAGTCGCTGATGTCTTTCGTGGCACTTCGGCCTTCGGGCCCGCCAAACAGCGACGGCCGGTCGGGATAAGTGTCCTCGAGATAGACTGCGATCGGCCAGGATTCGCAGACCACGGTCTCGCCATCCTTCAGCACCGGCACGAGTTTCTGGCCGCTGAAGGCGATGATGTCCTTGTCGGTGAAACGGACCGGCTCGCAGGTGACGTCGAGCCCTTTGTGCGCCAGCGCCAAGCGGCTGCGCCAGCAATTGGGACTGAAGCGCAAATCGTCCGCGCCGCAGAGGTCGTACAGGATTCGGGCCATGAGGCGATCGTTCCCTAAAGCGGCCAGACCCACAGGATCATCGGGACCGCGACGATGACGATGAGGATTTCCAGCGGCAGGCCCATCGGCCAATAGTCGCCGAAACGGTAACCGCCGGGCCCCATGACCAGCACGTTGGACTGATGGCCGATCGGCGTCAAGAACGCGCAGGACGCGCCAATTGCGACCGACATCAGGAATGGGTCCGGGCTGACTTCCAGACGCTGCGCGATGCCGGCGGCGAGCGGCGCCATCAGAACCGCTGTCGCCGCGTTGTTCATCGCGTCGGAAAGCACCATCGTGGCGACCAGCACAACCGTCAGCATGGCCCAGGGGGGCAAATAGGCGCTCGTGCCGGCAATTCCATCGGCAATCAGTGCCGAAGCGCCTGAGGCTTCCATGGCAAGCCCGACCGGAACCATCGCGCCGAGCAGCACCAATATCGGCCAGTCGACGGCGTTGTAGGCGCCGCGCAGCGTCACCCTTCCGGTCAGGAACATCAGCACGACCGCCGCGAGAAACGCGATCGGCACGGTAACCAGTCCGAGCGCACTGCACAGGATCGCGACCAGGAAAATACCGGCAGGTATCAGGCTTGGCGTGCGGTGCAGCGTCAAGTCGCGCTCGGCCAGCGGCAGGCAGCCGAGGTCGGCAAGCTCTTCGGGCATCGTGTCCGTATCGCCTTGCAGCAAGAGCACGTCGCCCGGTGCAAAGCGCACCCGATTGAGCCGCCGCCGCACCGGCTGGCCGTGACGGGCGATCGCGATCAGGTTGACGTGATGCTGCGTCGCCAAACGCACCTGGCCGGCGGTCCGGTTGATCAAGCGCGAGCCGGCCATGACCACCGCTTCCACCATGCCGACCGTGTCGGACCGCAGCACCTCCGGATGCAGGCGGCGATTGCCGACCAGCGTCAACTTGGTGGCCTTTACCGACTCTTCGATCGACTGGGCGTGGCCTTCGAGAAGGTAATGATCGCCTGCGCGGAGCAGCGATCGCCAGGGCGGGGCGAGCCGTTCGCGGTCGCCGCGGATCTGCGACACGAACACGATGTCGTCACCGATCCCGGCGTCGTAGGCCTCACGGATCGTCTTGCCGACGAGCGTGCTGTCTTCCGTCACCTCGACCTCGGTGATGTAGTCCTCGATTTCGAACATAGTGTCGGATTTACTGCGGTCGCCATGGGACGGAATTAGCCGCCAGCCGATCACCGACACGAACAACACCCCGACCGCTGCAATGGCGGCACCGACCGGCGTGAAAGCGAACATGCCAAAGGCGCTGTCGGCGTAGTCCGCCCGGACCGCAGCCACGATGATGTTGGGCGGCGTGCCAATCAACGTGGTTAGGCCGCCAAGCAGCGAGCCGAAGGCGAGCGGCATCAATAATTCGCGGGGCTCACGGCCCGATTTTTTGGCGATCTGCAGAACCACCGGCAGCAGCAAGGCCAGGGCCCCGACATTGTTCATGAAGCCGGACAGGGCGGCGACAAGCGCCGTTATCGCCCCGACCTGAAGCGAGGGGCTGAGTTCCGCTTCCGCAAGGTGTTTGGCGGTCCAGCCGACGACGCCGGATACTTGCAAGGCCCGGCTGATGACCAGCACGGCGGCCACCGTGATCACGGCGGGATGTCCGAATCCGATAAAGGCGGATTCGGCGGGAATGATTCCGCCGAGCAGCACCGCCAGCAGCGCGAGCAGAGCGACGATGTCGTAGCGCCAGCGGCCCCAGATAAACAGGCCCAGCGTCGCCGTCAACACGGCAAATACGTATATTTGCTCCCCCGTCACATCCACCCCTCCGGCCACTCGCATGGCCGGCAGGGTAGGGAACCAGCCCGACGGATGCAATTCTCACGCGATACGGCCGTATCGCGCCGGTATGCAATGCGGCAACGCACCACATTCCATCTTGACTATGGCCCCTGCAACAAGTAGCCCCACTGCGCTGCGGCCGCTCATAATTTAGGCAGGGATGCGCCGAGAGACCGGTCGCCGCAACTCGCGAAAACCGTCGCTTGCTCGAGAAGGAAAGACCGCGATGAATAAGCCGCAGGAACGGCCCGCGCGCCCATTCTTTTCCTCCGGACCCACGGCGAAACCGCCGGGCTGGACTCCCGATGTTCTGCGGGACGCGCTGCTTGGCCGGTCGCACCGTGCGAAAGAAGGCATTGCGCGACTACAGGAGGTCGTCGATCGGACGCGCGATTT
>CAYYBI010000563.1:0-12693 GCA_964469835.1 uncultured Rhodospirillaceae bacterium | reverse complement strand
TCCGACTGGCCATGCGCGAAATCATAAGTGGGATAGACGCACCAATCCTTGCCGGTGCGCGGGTGTTCCGTATGGGAAATCCGGTACAGCACGGGGTCCCGGAGATTGATGTTGCCGGAAGCCATGTCGATCTTGGCGCGCAACACCCGCGCGCCGTCCGGAAACTCGCCCGCGTGCATGCGGGCAAAAAGGTCGAGATTCTCGGCGGCGTCGCGGTTGCGATAGGGGCTTTCCCGTCCGGCCTCGGTCAGCGTTCCGCGATGTTCGCGGATTTCCTCCGCCGACAGATCGTCGACATAGGCCAGGCCCGCGCCGATCAGGTGCTGTGCCCATTCATAAAGCTGCTCGAAATAATCCGATGCAAAGTAGAGGTGTTCGCTCCAATCGAAGCCGAGCCAGTGCACATCGGCCTGGATGGCGTCGATGTATTCCTGTTCTTCCTTGCTGGGATTGGTGTCGTCGAAGCGCAGGTTGCAGCGGCCGTCGAATTCACGGGCAATGCCGAAGTTGAGGCAGATCGACTTGGCATGACCGATATGCAGGTAGCCGTTCGGTTCCGGCGGGAATCGGGTGACGACGGCATCGTGCCGGCCGGCGGCAAGGTCTTCGCGGACGGTGTCGCGGATGAAATCATGGACGCCGTCGTCGCCGGACAATTCCGTGCCTGTTTCCGTATCGTCCATGCCGCTCTGCTCCGGTCGCATACAATGTCTTCGCGGTCGCGCCACGATCTGCCCTATCTGCCAGAAAACACCCGTCAGGCCAAGTAATCCGAACGATATCCGCGGTCGAAACGGCGCCGTTAGATTCGAAAGCTGTCCGCCACCTCTTTCGGGAACAATTCCTCGACGCTCACCAGGCGCCGGCTGACCCCCTGTTCATACGCATATTGCAGGTATGCTTCCAGGGTCGGGCGGTTCGCTTCGATGCCATAGGGAAACGGATCGCCGCCGAACTGGTCCCAGGCCTTTTGCATCAGATCGGCGCTCCAGGGGAGCGGCAGGCGGCTCGCGGTGAATTGGCGGGCGCGGCGCACGCTGTTCTGTTTCGCCTGCTCGAAGGCGGACAGCAGGTTCGCCGCGATCCACGGGTCTTCTTCCAGCACCGCGCGGCGCACCGCCATGACGTGCATGATCGGATTGATGCCGGTTTCGCGGTAGTACGCCTCCTCGATTTCCCGGTAATTGGGGAAAAGCTGCACGATATCCGGCTTGCCTTCTTCGAAGGGTGCCGGGGAATGCGCGGTCATGATGGCGTCGAGATCGCCGGCCAGCAGCATTTCGGTGAGGCTGCGCTCTGGTTTCGCCGTGTAGCGCACGCCGTCGGGCAGGTGAAGTTCCACTTTTTCACGCCGCCCCGCCTGATTGACCCCTGCCTGAACCCAGTCGATATCCTGCAGCGGAATTCCGATTTGATGGGTTAGCCATCCGCGCGTGTAGATGGCGGCGGTTTGCGCCCATTCCGGTACACCGATCCGCTTGCCGCGCAGGTCTTCGGCGCTCTTCAGCGGACTATCCTTGAGCACATAGATCGAAGATTGACGAAACACCCGCGAGGGAAATACCGGGATTGCCGTCAGGTCGGGATCATCTCCCGCGATCAGGGCGACGTACTTTCCCATCGAGAGTTCGGAGACGTCCCATTCGCGGTATTTGGTGAAACGAAAGAAGATCTGCTCCACTTCGAATTGCAGGCAGGTCAGGTCGATCCCTTCGGGCTGTATCCGGCCATTGGTGAGATCGCGCACATGTTCGTAATCGCTGATCGCCAAGGTCAGGCGGCGTTTTGCCATTGCTTGCTCCCGGAATAAATTTTCGCAGGTTTTGGGCGCGCCGCACCTAGCCGGCCTCGTCGACCACGGTGTTCCGCAGCGTGCCGATGCCGGAAATCTCCACCTCCACCGTGTCGCCGGCCTTCATCCAGACCGGCGGTTCGCGATAGGCGCCGACGCCGCCGGTCGTTCCCGTTGCGACCACGTCGCCCGGCACCAGTTCGGTGAAGGTAGAAATGTACTCGATCAGACGGGCCACGCCGAAAATGAGATCGTCGGTCGTCGCGCGCTGCATTTCCTCGCCGTTCAGCCGGGTCGTCAGCGTCATCACCGTGGGGTCGGGAATTTCGTCGGCGGTGACCAGCCACGGGCCGAAACCGCCGGTGCCGACGAAGTTCTTGCCGGGCAGGAACTGGCTCGTATGGCGTTGCCAGTCGCGGACGCTGCCGTCGTTGTAGCAGGCGTATCCGGCGACATAGTCCAGCGCCTCGGCTTGCGGAACATGCCGGGCCGCCTTGCCGATTACGAAAGCGAGTTCACCCTCGAAATCGAAATGTTCCGAGGCCTTGGGCCGGATCAGCGGTTCGCCGTGGCCGACCTGGGTGTTGGCATAACGGGGAAACAGCATCGGATATTCCGGCGGTTCGCGACCGCCTTCGGCGACATGGGTGGCGTAGTTCAAGCCGACGCAAAGGATCTTATCCGGATCTGGGATTACGGGCAGGAAGGTAACGCCATCGAACGGCGTGTAGGCTTCCCGTGTTATTACCATTTCCCGGATGGCGTCGAGGGCGTCCGACTCGAGCGCCTGGCGCAGGCTGGAACATCGGAAATCCGCCGAACGGCCGATATTGACGATCCCGTCGCCGACAATGGCGCCGAAGGTGTCGCCTTCCTTATCACGGTAACTGACGAGTTTCATGCCCGTTCTCTCCTGTTTTGTATCTGTCAGGTGCCGCCGCTGGCATCGTGTGATGCCGGGGCATTCGGCGTGAAGCGTAGCACAAAGCCGTTGCCGGAGAACACGGGCGGATTTTCCGAGGGGGCTTGTCGCCGCTTCCCGGAACAGGGCACCCTGTGTCCGGGATATCTGGTTTGGGGAGAGCTGAAATGCGGTTGGATGGGAAAGTTGGATTGGTGACGGCGGCGGCATCCGGCATGGGGCGGGCTGGCGCGGTTCGGTTTGCGCAAGAGGGCGCATCGGTCAGCATCGTCGATTTGAACGGCGATGGCGTCGAGGCGGTGGTCAAGGAGATTACCGATGCGGGCGGCACGGCAAAGGGCATCGTCGCCGATCTGACAAAGGATGACGATTCCGAACGGATCGTACGCGAGACGGCCAATGCATTCGGTGGCCTTGACTTCGTTTGGAACCACGTGGGTCATCCTGGTCCCGCCTCGGTCGAAGGGTTGGAAATGGAGGATTTCGACACAGCGATCGACCTCAACATCCGCACCGTGCTGATCACCACGAAGACCGCGGTTCCCGAACTCCGCGCCCGCGGTGGCGGCAGTATCCTCTTCACCGCGTCCACGTCGGGCCTCGTTGGCTCCGGGTTCAGCCCGGTCTATTCCGCGGTAAAGTTCGGCGTGAACGGTCTGATGAAGGCTCTCGCATTGCGCCTCGCACCGGATAACATTCGGGTAAATTCGGTCTGTCCGGGGCCAGTCGATACGCCGATGCTGCGGGTCTTCGTCAAGCGGCCCGACCAGCAGTCCACGGCGGGTATGGACGCGGAGGAGTTGGTCCGGACCCGTGCCGGGCAGACGCCGCTCGGTCGTCCGGGCCGTCCGGAAGAAATTGCGAATGCGGCATTGTTTCTGCTGTCGGACGAAGCTTCCTACGTTACCGGCGTCACGTTGCCGGTCGACGGCGGATACACGGCACGTTGACCGCGCGCGCCATTTGGCATTCAGGCGGAACGATCCTATCTTTCGGTCCATGAGTGAGATTGCCGCGATAACCCCGACCGATCAGGTCATGGGAGTGCTGGACGCCCACCGTTTCGACGCGGCGGCGCTGGCGCGATATATGACCGAACATGTCGACGGCTTCACGCCGCCGATTTCGACCGGTCAGTTCCATGGTGGCATGTCCAATCCGACCTTCATGCTGACCGATGGCGCGGGCAAGCGTTATGTCCTGCGCAAGAAGCCGCCGGGCAAGCTGTTGCCGTCGGCGCATGCGGTCGACCGGGAATTCAAGGTGATTTCGGCGCTGGCGGCGACCGACGTTCCGGTGGCCAAGGCCTATACGCTGTGCGAGGACGAGTCGGTGATCGGCCAGGCGTTCTACATCATGGAATTCGTCGACGGCCGGGTTTTTCGCGATCTTTCCCTGCCCGACCTGCCGCCGACGGAGCGCGCGGCCATTTACGATGCGATGAACGACGCGTTGGCGCGGCTGCATCGGGTTGATTACGCCGCCGTCGGCTTGTCCGATTACGGCCGCGTCGGCGGCTATATCGCGCGCCAGGTGCGCCGCTGGTCGCAACAATACGAATCGTCGAAGACCGAAGATCTGCCCGTGATGGACCGGCTGATGACCTGGCTGCCGGAAAACATCCCGGACGATTCCATCACCACCATCGCCCATGGCGATTTCCGGCTGGAAAATATCATATTCCATCCGACCGAACCCCGGGTGCTCTCGGTCGTCGACTGGGAACTCGGCACGCTCGGCAATCCGCTGTCGGACCTGGCGTATAACTGCCTGCCCTATCACTATCCGGATGCGCGGCGCGGCGACATCATCGACATCGACTATGCGGCGACGGGCATCCCCTCGGAAGTGGATTACGTGGCAAAGTATTGCGCGCGCACCGGCCGCGACGGCATTCCCAACTGGAATTTCTATCTGGTGCTTTCGATGTTCCGGCTCGCTGCGATCATCCAGGGCGTGTATTTTCGCGGCCTGCAGGGCAATGCGCCGAGCCCCGACGCGTTGAAGCGCCGGGATTCGTGCCGGGAACTCGCGGAAATCGCGTGCGGGCTGATCGACCGGGGCTGAAGGGCCCCCGGCCTCTCCCTTAATCCGAATCTTTCGGCCGCGGCGTCCAGTTGGTCTGGCGGCGCAGTTCCAGACGCGCGATCTGCTGGCGATGCACCTCGTCCGGGCCGTCGGCGAAGCGCAGGGCGCGCATCCGCGACCACATATAAGAGAGTGGGAACTCCTGGCTCATCGAGCCGCCGCCATGCAGCTGCATCGCGTCGTCGATGATCTTCAGCGCCATGTTGGGGGCGGCGACCTTGATCATGGCGATTTCCTGCCGCGCCGCCTTGTTGCCGACGGTGTCCATCATGTAGGCGGCCTTGAGCACGAGCAGCCGGTTCATCTCGATCTCGATGCGCGCCTGGGCGATGCGTTCCTGGGTGACGCCGCGTTCGGCCAGCGTCTTGCCCCAGGTCGTGCGCTGTGTCGCGCGGTTGCACATCAGTTCCAACGCGCGTTCGGCGACGCCGATGATCCGCATGCAGTGATGAATGCGTCCCGGGCCGAGGCGGCCTTGCGCGATCTCGAAACCGCGGCCTTCGCCGAGCAGCATGTTCTCCACCGGCACCCGGACGTTGTCGAAGATCACCTCGCCATGGCCGTGCGGCGCATCGTCGAAGCCCATTACTTTCAGCGTGCGCGTCACCTCGATGCCCGGCGTGTCGCGGGGCACCAGGATCATCGACTGCTGCCGGTAGGTTTCCGCCTCCGGATCGGTCTTGCCCATGAAGATGATGATCTTGCAGCGTGGGTCGCCGATGCCGGAGGTCCACCATTTATGGCCGTTGATGACGTATTCGTCGCCGTCGCGCACAATGCGGCTCTCGATATTGGTGGCGTCGGAGGATGCGACATTCGGCTCGGTCATCGCGAAGGCGGACCGGATTTCGCCATTCAGCAAGGGCTGCAGCCATTCCTTCTTGTGCGTCTCGGTGCCGTACCGCTCGATTGTCTCCATGTTGCCGGTGTCGGGCGCGGAGCAGTTGAAGACCTCGGGCGCCCAGTTGATCCGGCCCATCGTTTCGCAGAGCGGGGCATATTCGAGATTGGTCAGGCCCGCGCCGCGTTCGCTTTCGGGCAGGAACAGGTTCCACAGGCCGGCCGATTTCGCCTTTTCCTTGAGCTCTTCCAGGATCGGCACCGGCTCCCAGCGGCTGTCGCCTTCGTCGATCTGCGCCGCGTAGGTTGCCTCATTGGGAAAGATATGGGCGTCCATGAACGCTTCGATCTCGGATTTGAGCTTCTTGGTGCGTTCAGAGTATTCGAATTCCATTGCCGTTCTCCCGAGGCGAGTTTTCGTAATTGTCAGCGCGCCGGCGCGGCGGTGGCCGGCGTCTTTCTCTTGTTTGACAGCAGCAAGCGGGGCGTGTCAAACGTGGATGAAACTCCGCCGCCAAACCGCAGAGAGAGGCGCCGCGTTATGATCATCAAAGATGTCCGAATCTCCCTGTTGCGCGTGCCGTACCGGGAACAACCGGCGCTGCAGGCGGGATATTCCCGGGACCGCGACATCCTCACCGTCGAAATCGAGACGCAGTCCGGATTGGTTGGCCTCGGCTATCAGCTTTATCTGCGCGATGGATTCCGCACGACCAAGGCCTGTCTGGAGGAAATGATCGTGCCCCGCATCCTCGGGCGTGACGCTTCGGCTGTGGAGGCGATCTGGCGCGATATCTGGCAGTCGACGCTGGCGGACGGCCGGGGCGGGGCGCCGCTGCTGGGTCTTTCGGCGATCGATGTGGCGCTGTGGGATATCGTCGGCCAGCGCGCGGGACTGCCGCTGCACCGGTTGTGGGGACACTACCGCGCCGAGGTGCCGGCATACGGCTCCGGCGTGTGGCGCGGTCTCGGCGGCGACGGCATGGTCGAAAAGGCCAAACGATTTGTTGCCGACGGCTTTAAGGCGATCAAGATGCAGGTCGGCCACACCTGGACGGACGCCGAAGACATCGACCATGTGCGCCGCGTCCGGGATGCGGTCGGGCCGGATATCGACATCATGGTCGACGTCAACATGGCCTGGACCGCGGACAAGGCGATCCTGATGGGCCGGAAGCTCTCGGAATTCGAAATATACTGGCTGGAAGAGCCGGTCATGCCGGACGACTTCCACGGGTACTTCCGGATCGCCGACGCGCTGGACATCCGGATCGTCGGCGGGGAGAGCCATTTTACGCGCTTCGACCTGCGGCCCTACTTCGAGAATCCCAAAATTCCGATCCTGCAGCCGGACGTGATCCGGGGCGGCTTGACCGAGTTGCGCAAGACCGCCGCGGTCGCCGACACTTGGGGAATGCAAATCGCGCCGCATCTCTATCCCGAGTTGATGATCCACGTCATGGCGTCGATTCCCAACGGGCTGATTATTGAAGATATGGGTCTGCTGGAGGATATCTGGGTCGATGCGCCGAAACCGGTCAATGGAATCATGACGGCCCCGGAAACGCCGGGCCACGGTTTGCGGATCAAGCCGGAAGTTACAAAGGACTATAGGGTCCCCTAATTTTCCGCGAAATGTGTAAACCTTTTGAGCGGTTTACTCCATAGGCGCATTTCACGCTAATGTCGTGTAGCGTGCAATTTGTGTAAGTCGCCAATCTATCTATATTGTTCCTGTTGGCGTTGACGATAAGTTCGCGTCGAAGTCTGTGCCGGCCGTGCCGACGGAGCTTCGATGTTATCGTTGGGGCCGCTGTTTCGGCGTCGCGTTCGGTGCCGGGATACCGTTAAAGAAGCAGTACAAAAAAGGTCTCTTGGGAAGGAATTCATCGATGCACTTCAAGTTATCCAGACTAACAACAGCTTTCGCGGTGTTGGTGGTCCTCGCTTTCAGCGTGGTTACCACGGCGCAAGCCGCCGAAACGCCGGTCAAGGGCGGATCGCTCAACTATGTGGTCGGCAGTAAGATTCCGTCATATGACGGCCATCAGGAAACCACCTTCGGCATGATCCATCCGATCCGGCCGTTCTACAGCCTGCTGGTGCGAATCAACCCGGACAATCCGCAGTCGCCAACCGATATCATCTGCGACCTGTGCGAGGGCAAGGTTCCGGAACCGACCAACGACGGTAAGACCTATACCTTCAAGATCAAGCAGAACGTCAAGTTCCACGACGGCACGCCGTTGACGGCTGCTGATCTGAAGGCGACGCTGGACAAGATCATCTTTCCGCCAAAAACCATACCGAGCTCGCGTAAGGCTTGGTACACCCAGGTCAAGGAAGTGAAGGCAGCCGATAAATACACGCTCGTCATCGAATTGAAGCGTGCGTTGCCGTCGTTGATTCCTGCATTCGCGTCACCGTTCAACTTCACCTATTCGAAGAAGGATTTGGATACGCACGGATACAATTGGCACAAGAAGAACATCAACGGAACCGGTGCGTTCAAGTTCGTGCAGCATCAGCCGGGTGCCTTTGTCGAAGGGGCACGCAATCCCGATTTTCATCGCGCGGGCTTGCCATACCTAGACGGATTCAAGGCAATTTCGGCGCCGAAGATGTCGGTCCGATTGCAGGCGATCCGGGGCAACCGGGCGGCGATCGAATTCCGCGGTTTCCCGCCGAAAGCGCGTGACGATCTGGTTAAGGCACTTGGCAAAAAGATCCGGGTGCAGGAAAGCGACTGGAACGTCATCATGGGTGCGGCCCCGAACCAGAAGATCAAGCGGTTCCAGGATCCGCGCGTGCGTCGGGCTTTGACGCTGGCATTCGACCGTTGGGGCGGATCGAAGTACCTGTCGAAGATCGCACTGGTCAAGACGGTCGGCGGTATCGTCTTCCCGAAGCATCCGCTTGCGCCGACGAACGATTGGCTCAAGAAGAACATTCCCGGCTTCGGGACCAACGTGAAGGCAAACCGGGCCGAGGCGCGGAAACTGCTTAAGGAAGCAGGGTATCCGGACGTCAAGGTGACGCTGTGGAACCGTGCCGTCGATCAGCCCTACAAGGTGGTCGGCACCTGGTACATCGACCAGTGGCGGAGAATCGGCGCCAAGGCGGACCAAAAGGTTCTGCCGTCCGGCCCGTGGTATGCGGGCTTGCGCAAGACGCGTGACTTCGATGTCGCCGTTGCCTTCAACGCGCAAACCGTCATCAACCCGACGATCGACGTCTCGAAGTGGATCAAGGGCGCCGGCAACAACTATACCAACCACCAAAACGACAACACCACGAAGCTCTATCTCGAAATGCTTTACGAAACCGACCCCAAGAAGCAATTCGAGAAAATGCGCGCCTATGAGAAGGACGTTCTCGCCGATCAGGCGCATTTCATTCCCGCTTTCTGGTGGAACAAGATCAATCCGCATCGGAGCTATGTGAAGGGCTGGAAGATCGCGCCCAGTCACTATCTGAACCAGTCTCTCGACCAGGTTTGGATCGATCCGAAGCTGCAGTAAGTCTGCGTTCAAGACTTGAGACTTACCCCCGCCCCGATAAAGGGCGGGGGTTTTTTCTTGCAGTCCGGGAAATGATCCCCCGGCTTACGAATTCCGCCGCGGCAGCCGGACCTGGGCCCAGCCCTTGGCGGTCACCTGGTCGCGTTGGTCCACCGCCGCGATGTCGAGCCGAACCCGGCCCGTCGTGGCGTCGATCGGTTCTTTTTCCGTAACCGTACCCTGGCAACGGGTCAGGTCGCCGACCAGGTTGAAACGGCGCACCTCGCAATAGAGTTCTTCCAGAAATCCGGCATCGCCGATCCAGTTGGTCAGCATGCTCGCCAGCCAGGAGATGCGTTCCGGACCGTAGTCATAGGCTTCCGGCACGCCGACGCTCTGCGCCAGCGCGGTGTCCCAATGCACCGCTTCGGGCGGTTCGGGCACACCGTGAGCGTTGGGAATGCCGGCCGCCGGATGGCGCCGCAGAAAGTCGTACCAGTAGCCGTGCGCCTTGATGAACAATCCGCCCCAGGCCTGTTCGAAGGCGACCGCTGTGGTCGCGGAATAGGGGCCGCGGATAATCTCCGGGATTTCGGTCCCCGGCTCGATATCCTCCCAATAGAGCGGGTCGCTGCCCTGGATTTTCTCCCTCGCATAGGTGTCCGAGATTTCGGAGAGCCGCTCGGCGCTCAGCGGTTCGGGCGTCAGCTTCTTGTATTTGCCTTTCTTGCGCGCGGTCGTGCGTTCGGTCCGCATGCCCCAGGACTCGGCTTCGGCCAGTTCCTGCCCATCCGCGGTCACAAACCGAATATGCGATACCTGTTTGAACATGCGTTCGGCGAATCGGCTCCGCAGCTCGACCAGTTCCTTGAAGGTCACCTCAGTATCGATTCGTTGGCCCAGCCTGACCGGTTCGCGCCATCGCCAATGGGAGCCGCCGAACATCGAGTGGACGCCGGGCAGGCCACCGCGATATCCGATCGAAATGCGGCTGAAGGCATAAAGCATGCAGGGCGGTGCGGTGAGTCCGTTCAGGACGGATTGCCGGGCATAGTCGGGATCGAGAAAAATTGGGTTCCGGTCGCCGGTGGCCCAGGCCCAATGGCGAATGGCATCCCGCGTCACCTCGGTCAGGTGTGGTGGCTCGTTGATCTCGACCCGTTGGCCCAGTTTGGCGCGGAGCCGCTCGAGTTCCTCGTCGGTGGCCCGGCCGTGGTGATCAGCCATCCCGTTCCCCGCTGTCCTGTTGTGATTGTTCGGCCGGCGTGTATTCGACGACGCCTTCGGCGCAGAGGTCGTCGATGGCGTCGTCGGAGTATCCAAGAATATCTCTTAGCAGTTCCCGCGAATGCTCGCCCAGCAACGGGGAGGGCGTCAGCGGCGGTTCGTCGAATCCAGACATGAATTTTATTGGTGTCCGCACCAGGTCGACGGGGCCGGCGCGCGGGTGCTCGACCGTGTCGACCAGGTTCCGCGAGCGGACGGCCGGTTGACGCAGCGCCTGACCGACGTCGTATACCGGCGCGTGCGGCACGTCGCCCGCGTCGAAGATGTCATGCCATTCGGCCATTGTTTTGTGGCTTAGGATATCGATCACCATCGGCTCCAAGTCGGCGCGATTTTCCTGACGGTCGGCGGTGGTGCGGAACCGGGGATCGGCGGCCAGCGCGGCGTGTCCGGCCGCGTCGCAGAAATTGCGCCAGAACCGCCCCACATGCAGCGCAAGAACGATATGCCCATCCTTCACCGGGTATCGGCCATAGGGCACGATGTTGTGATGGCTGCTGCCGACGCGTCCGGGACTTTCGCCGGTGACCAGCTCGATTTCCGCGAGATAGCCAAGCAGGCCGATCAATCCGTCGAGCAGGCTCAGGTCGATATGCAGCCCTTCGCCGGTTGCATTGCGATGTTGCAGGGCGGCGAGCACGGCGATTGCGCCCCACATGCCGCCGCCGACGTCGCCGAGGGGTATGCCGAGCTTGGTCGGCGGTCCGTCCGGTTCGCCGTTAATGCTCATGACGCCGCTCAGCGCCTGGGTCACCAGGTCGAAAGACGGCTTGTCCGACATCGGTCCGGTCTGTCCGAACCCGGTAATCGAACAGATAATGATGTCGTCCTTCGCGGCCTTGAGCATGTCGTACCCGAGCCCAAGCCGGTCCATCACGCCGGGCCGGAAATTCTCCAGTACGATATCCGCGTTGCGGGCCAGGTCGAGCACGATCTTCCGCCCGGCCGGCGTTTTCAGGTCGACCGCCAGGCTCTTTTTGTTCCGATTGATCGCTAGGTAATAGTGGCTCTCTCCCTTGACGTAGGGCGGGATCGACCGCGTCTGGTCGCCATGACGCAGTTCCTCGATTTTCCACACCTCGGCGCCGAGGTCGGCCAGAACCATGGAGCAAAAGGGGCCGGTTAGGACCCGGCTCAAGTCGAGTACGCGAATGCCGTTGAGCGGTCCGCGTTTCGGGGCGGTCGTGCCGGCGTCGTCGTGTTCTGGCATTGTCGATTCCCGGGCAAGGATACGGGGCGGCGGCGGGTGCTCCTATTATAGTGCTCCGGTGCGCGCGGCGCGATCCGTTGCAACTTCGCCGACCTTGGGCGACGATATCGCAATCTGCGGCGTCGGAAGAAATTCATGACACTGCCCTATCACGACCGATACGACTATGTGCCCATCGTCGAGCGGGCCGGCTATGATTGGCCGGACGGCAAGCGGCTGGCTTTTTACATCGCCCTGAATGTAGAGCATTTCGCTTTTGGTGAAGGTCTCGGGCACACGCCGACCGAACCGGGACCGGCGCCGGATGCGCGCAACTACGCCTGGCGCGACTATGGTCTCCGGGTTGGCATTTGGCGGATCTTCGATCTGCTGGACCAGTTGGGATTGCCGGCCTGTCACCTGCTCAACACGGCGGTTTATGATTACGCACCGCAGATCGCCGACCGGATCCGGGGCCGTGGTGACGAGATCGTCGGGCATGGCCGCACCAATTCGGAGCGGCAGGGCGATTTGCCGGAGGCCGGCGAGGCGGCGCTGATCCGTGCAGTGACCGAGGCGATCGCCCGGCACGAAGGCGCGCCGCCGGGCGGCTGGATGGGGCCATGGATTTCCGAAAGCCTCGTGACGCCGGACCTTCTGAAAGAAGCGGGCTACAGCTTCCTGATGGATTGGCCATGCGACGACCAGCCGTTTTGGATGCGCACCCGGTCGGGGCCGATCCTCTCGGTACCTTATCCTGTGGAGATCAACGATTCCCCGGCGCAACTGAACCGGCGGCATACGGCGGCCGATTTTTGCCAAATGGCGACCGACCAGTTCGACGAAATGGTGCGGCTATCGGAAGACCAGCCCCTGGTCATGGGGCTCGCGCTGCACACCTTCGTCGTCGGCCAGCCCTTCCGACTGACCCAGCTTCGCCGCGCGCTCGAGCACATCGTGCATCATCCGCAGTTCGGTAAGGTCTGGTTCACACGGCCGGGCGCCATCGCCAACCATGTTAGAACGCTGCCGGTCGGCACAGTGCCCGGCAGTTCAGCCGAGTAGGGCGAGGAAC
>CAYYBI010000562.1:0-6713 GCA_964469835.1 uncultured Rhodospirillaceae bacterium | reverse complement strand
CAGGTGCCGCTCAACCCTGCTTTCAGCTCGCTCAGCCTGCCGCAGGCTGTGATGGTGCTGGCCTATGAGTGGTTTCAGGCGGGGGACGAAACACCGTCGGAGGAGCTGGTCATGGGTCGAACCGAACCGGCCAGCAAGGCGGAACTGCTGAATTTTCTGTCACGGCTGGAATCGGCGCTGGAAGAGACCGGGTTCTTGCAAGTGGCCGAGAAGCGCCCCGGCATGATGCGCAACATCCGCAATATTTTCCAGCGAGCTCGGCTGACCGACCAGGAAGTCCGTGCCTTGCACGGCGTCGTCAGCGCCTTAGCCTTCGGCCCGCACGACAAGGAGGGGGAATAGCTGTCGCCACCGGTTTTCCCGAATTTTCGGGGGCGGACCCATGGCACAGTGTTTGACAACACGGGCGTAATCCCTATAGTCCGCGCACCTTATCCGGTAACGCGGGTCGTATTACGGCCCCGCCCTTTTTCCGATGGGAGAAATGGCTGACTGGATCATCAAGAACACCGGTAAAAACAGGGTGTTATGCAATGAGCAAACGACTTAAGTCCAAGTACAAGATCAATCGCCGTCTCGGTGTCAATTTGTGGGGACGGCCGCGCAGCCCCATCAACAAACGTGAATATGGTCCTGGTCAGCATGGCCAGCGCCGCCGCAAGCCGTCCGATTTCGGCACGCAGCTGGCGGCCAAGCAGAAGTTGAAGGGCTATTACGGCAATATCGGCGAGAAGCAGTTCCGCCGCTATTATAAATCGGCCGATCAACGCAAGGGCGATACCGGCGAAAACCTGATCGAGTCGCTCGAACGCCGACTCGACGCGGTGGTCTATCGTGCGAAGTTCGTGCGGACGGTCTTTACCGCGCGTCAATTCGTCAACCACGGCCACATCAAAGTGAACGGACGACGAGTCAATATCCCGTCCTTTCAGGTCAAGGATGGCGATGTCGTAGAGGTGCGCGAGAAGAGCCGGCAATTGGGAACGGTTCTCGACGCGGTGGATCTGCCGGAACGCGACGTGCCGGAGTATATCTCGGTCGATTACAACAAGATGACAGCGACCTTCGTGCGTGGGCCTAAGTTTGAGGACGTGCCCTATCCGGTCCAGATGGAACCGAACCTGGTCATCGAATTCTATTCACGCTGAGTCACGGATTTCGCCGGGTTAATTGTCAGGTGCGGTTTACCTGGCAGCTCTCGGCGCGTATTGATTCTCCCCGACACTATTCATAATCGGATTGAGGGGAACGCGCGATGCGCCTCGGCTTACTTCATGGCAGCGCCGGCGCCAGTTACGCCGTCGATATGGATCTGATTCTGGAGGCAGAGCGCCTCGGATTCGATTCCGTATGGACGTCCGAATCCTGGGGATCGGACGCGGTCACGCCAGCCGCCTGGATTCTGGCACGCACGTCGCGGATCAAGGTGGGCACCGCGATCATGCAGATGCAAGCGCGCAGCCCGGCGATGGCGGCCATGACCGCCATGACACTGCAGGCGATGTCGGGCAACCGCTTCATTCTCGGCATCGGCGCGTCCGGGCCGCAGGTCATCGAAGGCTGGCACGGCGTCCCCTACGGCAAGCCGGTGACCCGGATTCGCGAATACGTCGCGATTGTCCGGAAAATCCTGGAGCGCAAGGAGCCGCTCACCCATGAAGGCGTCCATTATCAGCTGCCCTATACAGGCGCGGGATCGACCGGCCTCGGCAAGCCGCTCAAGAGCATCCTGCACGGTGATCCGTCACTGAAGATCTATACCGCGTCGATCACGCCGGCCGGTGTGCGCGTCGCGGCGGAAGTCGCCGACGGGTTCTTCCCGATCTATATGATCCCCGAGAAATACGCCGTTTTCGGGGAATTCATCGAACAAGGTTTCGCCAAGGCCGGCGGCGGCAAGAGCCTGGCGGATTTCGACGTGGCGCCTTTCGTCAACGTCATCGTCGGCGACGATCTGGAGAAATGCCGCGAGCCGGTCAAGGCGCAGATGGCGCTCTATATCGGCGGCATGGGCGCGCGCGGAAAGAATTTCTACAACGATCTGGCGAAACGCCTTGGCTATGAGGACGCGGCGATCCGCATCCAGGACCTGTTCCTCGACGGCAAGCGGGCCGAGGCCGTGGCGGCCGTGCCCGATGACCTGGTCGACGCGGTTTCCCTGGTCGGCCCGGCGGATCGCATCCGGGATCGGCTCGGCGCCTGGAAGGACGCCGCCAAGCAGGGGCACGTAACCTCGCTGATGGTGCGCCGCGCGGATTCCACCGGCGTGAGATTGCTGGCGGAAGAGGTGCTATAGACCGGCCTATTCCGAAAGTTTGTAGAAGAAATCGCCCCCATCCGGGAATAGATGCCGGATGGGGGCGAGATTCTTAGAACCAGGCGATCGCCTGGCGGACGCCGGCTATGCGCTTTGCGCGGCAACACCCTTTTCGGTAATCAACTGCTGCAACTCGCCGGTTTCGTACATTTCACGCACGATGTCGCAGCCGCCGACGAATTCGCCTTTGACGTAAAGCTGCGGGATGGTCGGCCAGTTGCTGAATTCCTTGACGCCCTGGCGCAGGCCCGGGTCTTCGAGTACGTCGATGCCCTTGAATTTGGTGCCGATTTCACTGAGCACCTGGACTACCGCCGCGGAGAAACCGCATTGCGGGAAGACCGGGTTGCCTTTCATGAAGAGCACGACGTCGTTCGCGTCGATTTCGTCCTGGATGCGTTGGGAAGCGGGGTTATCCGTCATGATGTCGTCCTTTGCTTCGAGTGTTGATCGCTAATCGGGTGCGCTTACGCATCCTCGGGTACCGCAGTTTGCAGGGCGAGCGCATGCAATTCATTGCCCATCCGGCCTTGAAGCGCATCATAGACCATTTGATGCTGCTTGACGCGGCTGATTCCTTTGAAGGCGGCGGCCCGAACCAGCGCGGCGTAATGGTCGCCGTCGCCGCGCAGGTCGGAAATCTGGACCTCGGCGTCCGGAATCGCTTCCTTGATCATCGCTTCGATCTCTGTTGCGCTCATCGCCATGCCGCTGATCTCCCGCTCGTTTGTTCTCAGGGGGTCCCCATGTAGTCCGGGAGCCAGCCCTCATGCGCCGTCCGCAAGGCATTCAAGGATATGGTGGGCCCGCCGGCCAGAGTCAACGCGCCGCCGCCGGTTTGACCGATGATCCGGGCCGGAACCGCAGCCGCTTGCGCAGCTTCGAGAATCGCTTCCGGATCGTCCGCCGTGACAATATAACGGCTCTGATCCTCGCCGAACAACCAGGCATGAAGGGGTAGGGCGTCCTTGGACGGCTCGATTATCGCGCCGATACCGCCCGCAAGGGCCATTTCCGCCAGGGTAACGAGCAGCCCGCCATCCGCGATGTCATGGCAAACCCGGACCAGTCCCCGGTCCACCAGATCCAGGATCAGCGACCCGTTGCGCCGTTCCGTCGCCAGGTCTACGGGCGGCGGGGCGCCGTCCTCGCGCCCCAGGATATCACGCAGATACAGGGATGCGCCGAGCCAGCCCGCGGTCTCGCCCAGCAGGATGATGTTTCGGCCGGACGCGTCGAAGCCGATGCGGGTCGCCTTGTCGATATCGGCCAGCAGGCCGAGCCCGCCAATGACCGGCGTGGGCAGGATCGCCTCGCCTTCGGTTTCGTTGTAGAGCGAGACGTTGCCGGAGACGACCGGGAAGTCGAGCGCCGCCGCGGCTTCACCGATTCCGCGCACGCAGCCGACAAACTGCCCCATGATGGCGGGCCGTTCCGGATTGCCGAAATTGAGATTATTGGTAAGGGCCAGCGGGGTTGCGCCGGTGGCGACGAGGTTGCGCCAGGCTTCGACGACCGCCTGCCGGCCGCCGCGTTCCGGGTCGGCGCGGCAATAGCGCGGCGTCGAATCGGTGGTGACGGCGAGGCCGCGTCGGGTTCCGTGCACCCGAACCACGGCGGCGTCGCCGCCCGGGCCCCGCACGGTATCGGCCATCACCATGTGGTCGTACTGCTCCCAAATCCAGCGGCGGCTGCACAAATCCGGTGTCGCCATCAGGGTTTCCAGGGCAGCGAGCGGGTTTTCGGGCGCCGCGATATCGGCCGCCGAATGTTCCGGCAACGCGGTCGGCGCGTCCCACGGCCGGTCGTATTCCGGTGCCGCGCTGACCAGGGGGTCGACGGGAATATCCGCTTCGATCCGGCCATTCATTTTCAATATGAGCCGACCCGTTTCGGTGATGCGCCCGATGATTGCGAAATCGAGTTCCCATTTCTCGAAGATCGCCCGCGCGGCGTCTTCATGGCTCGGTTTCAGGACCATCAGCATCCGTTCCTGGCTCTCCGACAGCATTAGCTCATAGGCTGACATGCCGTCTTCGCGCATCGGCACCATGTCGAGATCGAGATAGATCCCGACACCGCCCTTGGACGCCATTTCGACCGAGGAGGACGTCAGCCCGGCCGCCCCCATATCCTGAATCGCGACGATCGCGTCGGTCGCCATCAGCTCGAGGCAGGCTTCCAGCAGGAGCTTTTCGGTGAACGGGTCGCCAACTTGCACCGTCGGCCGTTTCTCCTCGGAATCCTCTGAGAATTCAGCAGACGCCATCGTTGCGCCGTGGATACCGTCGCGACCGGTCTTGGATCCCACATAGACCACCGGGTTGCCCGGCCCCGCCGCCGCCGAATAGAAGATTCGATCCGCGTCGGCGATCCCGACCGTCATGGCGTTGACCAGGATATTGCCGTCATAGGCGGTGTGGAAATTGGTCTCGCCGCCAACTGTGGGCACGCCGATACAGTTGCCGTATCCGCCGATGCCGGCCACGACGCCGGCAACCAAGTGCTTGGTTTTCGGATGATCGGGCCGGCCAAAACGCAAGGCGTTCAGATTGGCGACCGGGCGGGCGCCCATGGTGAAGACATCCCGCATAATGCCGCCGACGCCGGTCGCGGCCCCCTGATAGGGCTCGATAAAACTCGGGTGGTTGTGGCTCTCGATCTTGAACACCGCGGCCTTGCCGTCGCCGATATCGACTACGCCGGCATTCTCGCCCGGCCCGCAGATGACTTGCGGTCCTTCGGTGGGCAGCGTCTTTAGCCATTTTTTGGAGGATTTATAGGAGCAATGCTCCGACCACATCACAGAAAAGATTCCGAGTTCGGTGAGGCTGGGCTCCCGGCCGAGTATGTCGAGCACGGTTGCGTATTCTTCGACTGTTAGGCCGTGTTCGGCGACCAATGCCGGTGTGATCTGGCTCATGCGGGCCTTCATAACAGATTCGGTTCGTCAGGCAACAATGACGGGACAATCGGGAGGCGGAGACTTGTATGTGAGCGGTTTTGCCTCAAGACTGTGCCGGTGCCAAGTTGCCTGCGTAACCGGACAATCAGGGAGGATAGGATGCGGGGTGTTGTGTTTCTGGGAAATAGAGAATTGGAAATTCGGAATTTTCCCGATCCGACGCCGGGGCCGGGCGAAGTCGTCATCGAAATCAAGGCCTCGGGAATGTGCGGCAGCGACCTCAAACCCTATCGTGCGGCCGACAGCGCAGCATCCCTTGGGCTTGGTGGCGACGGCGGGCCGGTTATCGCGGGGCACGAGCCCTGCGGCGTTGTGGCCGAGGTCGGCCCCGGCGTAACCGAAGCCGAAGCCAAAATCGGCCAGCGGGTGATGGATCATCACTATGCGGGGTGCGGCGTTTGCGGCCACTGCCGGACCGGCTGGTCGCAACTCTGCGGCGAGGGTATCGTCGTCTATGGCATGACCGGCAATGGCGGGCATGCGGAATATATGAAGGTGCCGGCACGCACGCTTGTGCCGCTGCCTGACGAGCTTTCCTTCGAAACCGGCGCGGCGATTTCCTGCGGCACCGGTACCGCGTATGGCGCGTTGCGGCGGCTGAATATTTCGGGCCGCGACACGATCGCGATCTTCGGCCAGGGACCGGTCGGGTTGAGCGCAACCCAGCTGGCCTCGGCGATGGGCGCGCGGATCATTGCGATCGATATCGGCGCGGAAAGGCGGGCGCTTGCCACCGAATTCGGCGCCGATGCGGTGATCGATCCGGGTGCGGACGATCCGGTGGCGGCGATCCGCGACCTGACCCATGGCGAAGGCGCGCATTTGACGCTCGACTGCAGCGGCAATCCCGATGCGCGTGCGGCGGCGGTGCGTAGCGCGCGCACCTGGGGTACCGCGTGTTTCGTCGGAGAGGGCAATGACGTGACGCTTGAGGTCAGCCCGGACATGCTGCGCCGGCAGATCACGATCGTTGCCTCCTGGACTTTCAATACCGTCGGGCAGGCGGAGTGCGCGCGATTCGTGGCGGATCGCGACATCGATGTGGATAGCCTGTTCTCGCATCGCTTTAATCTGGAGCAAGCTGACGAGGCGTACCGGCTGTTCGATACCCAGACCACCGGCAAGGGCGTCTTCGTTCGCTGATTCGAGGACGATGGGGCCGGTGCCGCGATCGTTCAGGCGAACCCGCCCGCCGCGGCGGTCAAGGCCGCCATCATTGGTTTTCCGTCGGTGCCGCCGTGTCGGGTGTCCGCGGCGCGTTCCGGATGTGGCATCATGCCGAGGACTGTTTTGGTCTCGTTGAAGATGCCGGCGATGTTATCCCGCGAACCATTGGGGTTGTCTTCTTCCGTCGGCTCGCCTGATCGGCCGACATAACGGAAGGCCACGCGGCCTTCGCCGTTCAAGCGGTCGATCGTTTCCGTATCGGCA
>CAYYBI010000561.1:0-9598 GCA_964469835.1 uncultured Rhodospirillaceae bacterium | reverse complement strand
TGGCCGATGCCCGCTATGGTGTAATCCGAGTCGGCGAAGTAATCGGCGAGATTGGCCGCCGTATCGACGGTCGCCCGCTTCACCGGCAGCTTGTACGGAATGCCGTCCGCCAGCGCGGGCAGCGCGACGAAAAGCGCCGCCACGATCATCGCGGCGAAAACGGTGAGGGTTATCAGTGATTGTCGTTGCATGGCAGCGGGCTCCTTGAATCGCAAATGATCCAAGAGCCATTACGGTGCAATTACAGTTTTGGTCCAATACCTCTTCGGTCCGGGCCAGGCTCACCCGTTGTTACTGCCCCTTATAGATCGGCTTCCGTTTTTCGTTGAAGGCGCGGATGCCTTCCATGCGGTCCTCGGTCGGCACCATCCGGTTATAGGCCTCGATTTCGAAGACGTAGCCGTTCCGGAAATCGGTCTGGGCCGCCATGTTGAGCGACTTCTTGGCCTGCCGGATCGAGATCGGCGCGTTCGCGGCGATCTTGCGCGCCGTTGCCAGGGCTTCGTCCATCAGCTTGTCCGGCTCACAGACCTTGTTGAGGATACCCCATTCGAGCGCTTCCTCGGCGGAGCAGGGGGCGCCGCACATCAGAAATTCCTTGGCACGGCGCAGGCCGACCGCGCGGGGCAGCATCTGCGTCGCCCCGGCGCCCGGCATGATGCCGAGCGTCACCTCGGTCAGCGCAAAGCGGGCGTGGGTGGCGCCATAGGCGAAATCGCACAGCAGGACGAATTCGGTACCGCCGCCATAGGCGACGCCGTTGATCGCGCCGATAATCGGCGGCGGCACGTCCATCATGGTAGTGACCGCCTGCTCGAAGATCGCATGCTGATGCTGCCATTGCGCGTCGGTCATGCCGTCACGGTCCTTCAAATCGCCGCCGGCGCAGAACGCCTTCTCGCCGGTTCCGGTCATGATCACGCAGCGCACGTCTTCCTGGTCAACATAGAGGTCGCGCCATAGGTCGCGCAGGTCGAGCCCCATCTGAGTGTTCATCGCATTCGCCCGTTCGGGGCGGTTGAGCGTGACCACCAGAATGTGGTCTTCAACCCGTTCGATCTTCAGTGTTTCATAGTCGGTGCGCATTCGCCCCTTACTCCTTGAAGGTTAGTCTCCGAGAATTTCCTTGGTGTGCTCGCCGAGCGCCGGCGGGCCGATCGGTTGCG
Organism: uncultured Rhodospirillaceae bacterium; assembly: GCA_964469835.1. Lineage (GTDB taxonomy): Bacteria > Pseudomonadota > Alphaproteobacteria > UBA8366 > UBA8366 > JAOTYV01. The sequence goes on along the minus strand of CAYYBI010000561.1, from coordinate 8,432 downwards.
GCGGCCGGTTGCCATCGAAACGGAGCGGCAGTCCGAGCAGTTTGAAGACGTGATCGTCGGTCTCCTGCAGCATGCCGAGCGCCAGCGTCTGGGGATGGGCCACCGCTTCGTCAATACTTTGGGTTGGCGCGTTGGGGACGCCGGCCGCATCCAGCTTGTCCTGCCAGTAGGCGCGGGGATGCTTGGACAGAACGGCATCCATCATTTCGCACAGCGCATCGATATGTTCCCACCGGCTCGGATTCGAGCCGAAGCGCGGGTCGTCCCCCCATTCGGGGTGGCCGAGCGCATCCGTCATCTTTTGGAACAGCCGGTCGTTTGCGCCCGCGATCACCAGATAGCCATCCGAGCACTCGAAGGCTTGATAGGGCGCGATCCCCGGCGCGCGTGATCCCACCCGCTTGGGCGGCGCGCCGGTGCCGTAAAAGCCCGCCGCGTGATAGTGCATCCAGCCGAGCGCGGTTTCGTATAAAGACGCATCGACGCGGCACCCCTTGCCGGTTTCGTTGCGCTGATGCAGCGCCGTCAGCACGCCGATGGTGTTCCACATGCCGGTGCCCATGTCGACGATCGAGGTGCCGACCCGCGCGGGCGGGCGTCCTTCCTCGCCGTTGACGCTCATGATACCGCCGCACGCCTGCATCAGCGGGTCGTAGCCGGGGCGGTCCTTATAGGGTCCTTCGGTGCCGAAGGCAGCGCTGTGGCAATAGATCAGGCGCGGGTTCTCCGCCATCAGGTCGTTCGCGGACAGGCCGAATTTTTCGACCAACCCGGCCCGCAAATTCTGAACCACGATATCCGCATTCTCGACGATGTATTTCCGTAATCGGGCGACTTCGTCTTCGTTGGTGAAATCGACCACGACGGATTTCTTCATCGTGTTGAGCACAAGGAAGAACGAGCGGAACCCGTCGTCGACGGAGGGTGGCCCCCATTGGCGGCAATCGTCGCCGGTGCCGGGGCGTTCAACCTTGATAACTTCGGCTCCCATTGTCGCCAGGATCCAGGTGCCATAGGGGGCGGCAACACTGGTCCCCAATTCGATTACGCGAATGCCAGTCAGCGGCAGCTTATCGGTCACGTTTCCTCCAGTCGTCCAGTCTTGCTAGCCGGGGGGCGGTTCAGTCGTCGAGCCGGGGATCCCCGAAGATTTCCTCGTTGTGTTCGCCAATCGTCGGCCCGCCCCGGGTCAGGGCCGGTCGTACGCCACAAAATGAGAGCGGCAGGCCGGTCAGCGGCGGGCCGCCATCCGGTCCATCCTGCACGATACCCAGTGCACGGGTCTGCGGATGGTCGAGAACTTCGGCGGTAGATTGGGTCGGTCCGCAGGGAATGCCGGCGGCATCCAGTTTTTCCTGCCAGTGGGTGCGCGGCCTGGTCTTGAAGACCGGCATGATCAGCGCGTTGAGGTCGGCCGCGTTCTTGACCCGATCCGGATTGCCGAGGAAGCGCGCGTCCTCGACCAGATGCGGTAGTTCCAGCACGCTGGCCAGCGCTTTGAACAGCGCATCGTTGCCGGCGGCCACGACGAGATAACCATCCGCGCATTCATAGGCCTGATAGGGCACGATCCCCGCGACGCCGGAACCATGCCGGCCGGGCACTTCGCCGTCGATGCCGAATTTCGCGATGTGCGTGGTCATCCAGCCGACCGAGGTCTCGTAGAGCGAGGCGTCGACGGTCATGCCGGCGCCGGTGTTGTCGCGTTCGCGCAGCGCGGACAAGATACCGATTGTCGCCCACATGCCGGTGCCCATATCCATGATCGACGTGCCGACCCGGACTGGCGGCTGCCCGGCCTCGCCGGTCACGCTCATCAGGCCGCCGAATGCCTGCATCAGCGGGTCATAGCCCGGCCGGTCCTTGAACGGGCCGTGTTTGCCGAAGGCGCCCATATTGCAGTAAATCAGCGCCGGCTTTTCGGAACGCAGTGCCTAGGCGCCGAGGCCGAGCGCCTCGACCTTGCCGGGCCGCATATTTTGAATCACGACGTCCGCCGTTTTGAGGATGAGTGTGCGCAATCGCGCGCGTTCCGCATCGTCCCGCATGTCCACGGTGATCGACTTCTTATGCCGGTTGATCGCCAGGAACATGGCGGCCATGTCCTGCCAGAAGGGTGGTCCCCAATGGCGCGCATCATCCCCCTTGCCAGGCCGCTCAACCTTGATGACCTCTGCGCCCAGTTCCGCCAGAATCCAGGCGCCGTACGGCGCCGCCACGCTGGCGCCGATTTCGATCACGCGCAATCCTGCAAGGGGTTGAGCGGTGGCCACCAAACGCCTCCCCGGAAATGGCTGGGTGCATCAACAAAATCGGGGTGCAGATAACCGTGAGGATGACGCCGCGTCAACTTAGGCTGGCGGGTTGCCCTTTCTTGGTGGTGGCGACGAAAATGCCGTCCCAGTCTTCATCCGGTGGATCGATCTGGTAGGCCTCGATCCGGTCCCGGTATAGCGCGTACAAGCCTTCCGGCGCACAATCCATCGCCGCGCATTGGCCCGCCAGCAGCGAGGCTTCGCGCCATTTCTGGGCGCGGTAGGCGCTGAGCATCCGGCCGTTGAGGGTATTCAGTGTGTGGAAGGTGTCGTCCTCGAGCAAGGTTTGGTCGCCGATAAGGCCATAAATTGTCGATGCCTCGCTCCGGCCCTTGACGGTAATCTGGTCGAGTTCGAGCAAGGCGAAGCGATCCTTGACCTTCTCCGCCGTGGCTTCGCCCAACACGATGGTCACGCCGTAATCGCTGGAATAGGCTTCGAGCCGCGCGGCCAGGTTCACGGAATCGCCGAGCACCGAATAATCGAACCGTTGTGCCGAGCCCATGTTGCCGACGACGCATTCGCCAGTATTGAGGCCGATGCCGACGCGCAGCGGTACGTATTCCATGCCGGAGTCCATGGCCTCGGCGAACCGCGTCCGGTTGATCTGTTCGAGCGCAACCAGCATGTCGAGGGCGGCGTCGCAGGCATGGCGTTCATGGTCTTCCACATCCATCGGCGCGTTCCAGAACGCCATCACGCAATCGCCCATGTATTTGTCGATGGTGCCGCTGTGCGCCAGGATCGCCTCAGACAGGGGGGTCAGCAAGCGGTTAATCAGAATTGTCAGCGCCTGCGGATCGGACTTATAGGTCTCCGAGATTGAGGTGAAATCGCGCACGTCGCAAAAGAGGAAGGTCATTTCCTTAGACTGACCGCCGAGTTGCAGCTGGTCGGGATTGTCGGCGAGCTGTTCCACCAAGGTTGGTGACAGATACTGCCGGAAAGCGCTTCGAACCTGCTTTTTCTCGGCCGCCTCACGGGTGTAGTTACTGAAGGTCAGAACCGCGTAGAGGGCAATCATGGTGGCGCCCGGGTAGGTGAGGTCCAGTAGCAAAAGGTGCTCCGTGTAAAGGATCCAGCCGAATATCACCAGGATCCCTGCGGCGATCGCCAACGCGAAAAGTGTGAGCTTCGGACCGAGGCGGGGAATTGAGAACATCAGAAACAGGCCGGCGAGCAATGTCAGAGACAATTCGGCGCTGTTGGAATAATTCGGATAGCGGAGGAAGAAATCCTCCTTGTTCAGTTCGGAAATGGCGATCCGGGCGGCCTCCGATTTGCCGACGGAATCCTGCCGTAGTTCCGAGATCCGTTGCTGGACGGCGGCGGTATAGGCGGCTTCGGCGTCGAAAACCTGTTCCAGTATGTTCGCGTGAATTTCGACGCCGGGCATGCGGTTCAGAACCGGTGTATCACGGATGTCCTTAAGCCCGACGGCAGATGTGCCGACAATAACGAATTTGTTGCGCAGCCGTTCGACGGGTACCCGGTCCTGCAAGACATCAGCGGCTGAAATGTAGAGGCGTCCCGAGTTATTCTCTGTATTGAATCTATCGGGTTCACTGAAATGGACCCAGATGCGCCCGTTGGCATCGGTTGGAATGACGAAATGACCGCTGCCTAGCTCCCTGCGAATTTGCAGTTGGACCGATTCCATGCCGGCCGCGTTGCGTCGCGTAATCAAGGTGTTTTCACCATAGGCTGCGCGCAGCATTTCGACCGCGAGTGTCGGCCAAATTTCGTCGCCGATGCTCACCAGCAGCGGCACGCGGCGTACCTTGCCGTCCCTTTCCGCGCCAAGCGAAAAAACGCCGTGTCCGGCCGCCGCGGCCTCAAGCTCCGGAACATTGGGCAGAAGGCTGACGTATGACGGCAGGAAGGAGCGGGGATTGCCGCCTGCCATGGCGCGCACGGGCGAGCGGATCATGGTTTTGGTGCGGCCTTTCGGCAGGGGCGTTTCAAGACCCGCCTGACCTAGGACGGTTCTGGTTTCGCCCATCGCTTTGGCCATAATTGACTCGTTGCTCGGAAGTTTCTTTAGTGCCGCCCGCTGGTCTGCGTCGAGAATTGGCAGAAATTCGGCCATTTTCGCGGGCGATAGACGATCGTATTCGGCAAATATCGTATCGAATCCAACGACAAGGACGCCTGCCGCCCCAAGTTTGTCGATAAGCTTCGCGACCAGCGTGCGCGGCCAGGGCCATTGACCGAATTCGCTCAGGCTTTTTTCGTCCAAATCGATAATCGCGACCGGGTGGTTGCCGATCGGGCGTGGCGACAGGCTTTGATAAAGATCGAAGGTTTTTACCCGAATATTCTCGACCGGCGCCGGATCGGCGATGCGGATAGACAGCGCTGCAAACAGCAATGACAACGCAACCAGCGTTCCCGGTCCAGGGATCAGGCGTTTCCAACGTTGGCGGCTAAGGGGCGAAGACGGGTCGGAAATCCGCGGCGTTGGGCGTCCCAGGGACCGGCTCAGCCGCTGTATTACGGGAAGGCGTTGCCTGCCCGATTGGGTGCTGAGCGGGATCGCGGATTCGGTCACCTGTACAAACCTCTTCGCATTCCGCCGATTCTTGGATCGGGCGGCGTACTGTCTTTCTCCACGCCGCGACCGGCCGCAGTCATGGCGCGTGTGACGGAACAATCGCACAACAGCCTTTATCAAATGTTAATCATCTGGAAACCATAGAGGATTTACGATTGCGTTCAGATTGGATCGTGGACGCAGAATCGATTAATGCCGGGGCAGGAACGAGAAACGCAAAACGCGCGGCGGCACCCATGGCTGTGGGACGCCCTATCGGATGCGCGCGGGGCGGCGCGCGACACGCTATTGGTTTCGCTGTTTGTGAATCTCTTGGCGCTGGCAACGCCGGTCTTCGTGTTGCAGGTCTATGACCGGGTGGTTTTCCATGCGGGACTGACAACCTTGCAAGGCCTGGTATTCGGAATGGCCTTGGTGGTGGTGTTTGATTATGTGCTGCGCCGGTCACGCAGTAAGATATTCCAGTCAATTGGATTGCGTATCGATGTCGTTGTCGGACGGCGGCTATTCGATAAGATTTTGAGCCTGCCGCTGCGCGTACTGGAGGGGCGGCCCTCGGCGTATTGGCAAGCGCTGTTTCGCGACATCGATGTGGTTCGCAATGCCGTATCGGGCCCGACAGCGGCAATGGCCGTGGACCTGCCGTTCGCCATACTCTTTTTCATCCTGATTTTCATCATCGCGGCGCCGGTCGCTTGGGTCCTGGTCGTCGCTTTGGTGTTGTTCATGGCGCTGGCGTGGCGCGCGGGCGGCCAAATGGGCCATTCGGCGCCGGCGGAACGGCAGTCGAGCCTATCGCGCGAGGAACTGCTGAATGAGCTTGTCGCCTGTCGCGCGACCGTCAAGGCGCTGGCGCTCGCCGATGGAATGCGGCCCCGGTGGGAGTCCCGGCACGCCGAGGCTATTGCCGCTTCGCAAGACCGCGGCGGAAAAACCGACGGCCATCAAATCCTGGCGCATGTGATGATGACGGTCACGACCGTTGCTATGACCACGGTTGGTGCGCTGGCGATCCTTGGCCAGGAGATGACCATTGGCGCGCTGATCGCGGCCAATATGCTGGGTGGTCGCATGATCGCGCCGATGACGCAGCTTGTCGGGCAATGGCGGAACCTGACCCAATTTCGTCAGGCGGTGTCCCGCCTCGATCATGTCTTCGCCTTGCCCGAAGAACGCAGCGAATCGTCTATCTCGCTCGGTCGGCCCGACGGAGCGATCCGGCTCGAGACCGTTTCCTTCGGTTATTCGGAGGATGCCGGGACCGTACTGGAGCGGATCGACGGCCGTATTGGGCCCGGCGGTATGCATGGCATTATTGGCCGTAACGGATGCGGCAAAAGCACGTTGCTAAAAATCATCGCGGGCTTGTATGCGCCGGACGATGGGCGTGTGATGCTCGACGAAGCGGATATTTTGCAGTTCACGCGGGCGGAATTGTCCCGCTGGGTCGGTTACATGCCGCAGGAATGCGTGCTGTTTTCCGGCAGCATTCGCGACAACATCCGGATCGCCGATCCCGGGGCGCCGGACGAGGCGGTCATTGCCGCCGCGAAGGTGGCGACCGCCCATCAATTCATCATCGACCTGCCGGATGGATACGCCTCGGATGTCGGCGAGGCGGGGGCGAATTTATCCCGCGGACAGCTGCAACGGATTGCTTTGGCGCGCGCTTTCCTCGGAGCGGCCCCGGTCCTGCTGCTGGATGAGCCGACGAGCAATCTGGACAATGACGCGGAGCGCGAAATCGCGATGGCGCTTCAGGACATGGCGCAGAAAAGCACGGTACTGGTGGTAACGCATAGTCCCGTTCTTCTGGCCGCGTGCGGCACGTTGCTTGTCTTGGACAGCGGTCGGGTCGCGATGGCGGGCCCGGCGCCGGCGGTGCTGCAACAGCTGCAGCCGCAACCGAAGCAACTGGCGCAGCCGTCGCCACCGCCTTCAAAACCGTCACCAATGCCAAATTCTTCGCCGGAGACGGTCAAACCGGTCCAGCGGACAAAACGCGTGAAGCGTCCATCTGCCCGAACCCGGAAGAAAAGCGCATGACTGCGAACGGACAGACGAACGGACTGCCTCAGCCGGCGGCGGGAACACCGTCCGGCCTGGACGGGCTGATTGCGCGCGACTGCCGGCTTGGTATGCGCCATTTGGCGTGGCTGGTGATGGGGTTGATGAGCAGTTTTGTCGCATGGGCGGCCTTCGCACAGCTCGACGAGGTCTCGATGGCGAACGGAGAAGTCATCCCGTCCGCCAAGGTGAAGGTCATCCAGCATTTGGAAGGCGGCATCATTCAGCGGCTCGATGTCGGGGAGGGCGCGCTGGTAAAAATTGGCCAGGTCCTCGTTCAGCTCAACCTCGGCAGCGCGGGCGCCAGTCGCGAGGACTTACAGGTTCAATTGGACTCATTCATCCTAAGCCGGGCGCGCCTGAAATCGGAGAGCTCCGATGCGGCTTTGGACTTTCCGGCGCCGGAGGCGGAACGGCGACCCTTGCTGGTCGTTGCCGAGCGGCGGACCTACCAGGCTCGGCAATCTGAATGGAAGAGCCGGCGTGATGTCGTGGTGACGCAAATTCGCCAGCGCGAGCTCGAGGTCAAGGAGCTGCAAGCCCGGCAGGCGGCCATCCACGCCAATTTGGAGCTTGTCCGCGAGCGGGTGAAACTATCGCAATCGCTGCTCAAGAATGGCTTGACCCCGCGCCTCGAACATTTGGAACTGAAACGCGAATACGAAAGCCTTCTGGGCGAAGCGCAAGTGCTGGAGCAGGCGGTGCCCCGGTCGAAAGCGGCGCTTGGCGAGGCGCTGGCGCGGCAAGAGGAGGAGACGGAGAAGTTCCGCCGCCGTGCGGTCGAGGAATTGAACAAAGTTGCGCTGCAGATCGCCCGAGTGCGCGAAACGCTTTCCGAGGCGTCCGATCGTGTGAAGCGCACGGAAATTCGCAGTCCGATTGACGGCATCGTGAAGAACTTGCGCTTCAACACGATCGGCGGCGTGGTCCGGCCCGGTGAGGCAATCATGGAGATCGTCCCGATCGGCGATAAGCTGGTGATTCAGGCGCGCCTGAGCCCGGTTGACCGCGGCTATGTCCAGGAGGGGCAGAAGGCCATCGTGAAGATTTCGACATACGATTTCGTACGCTATGGCGGCCTGAATGGGAAAGTCGCGCAAATTGCGGCGGATACCAATACGGATACCGCGACGGGACAGCCTTACTACGGGGTCATCGTGCATACGGAAAGGACCTATCTGGGCGACAGCGAGGGCGAATTGCCAATTACCCCTGGCATGCAGGCGATCGTGGATATCAACACCGGTACGCGATCAGTTCTGAATTATTTGATCAAGCCAGTCTTAAAATTGCGGCATGAGGCTTTCCGTGAGCGCTAAGCAACTTGGTCGGTCGCTGTTGGTTCTGGCGGCGTCGGTCCTGGCGTTGTGGGGCGATGCCGTGCCGGCACGAGCGCAGGAAATGCGCGAGGAGCTTGCCCGGTTGATCACTACTCATCCGCAGATCGCGGCGGCGCGCAAACAGAAAGACGCCGGTGTCGAACGGATCGACGAAGC
>CAYYBI010000560.1:0-9345 GCA_964469835.1 uncultured Rhodospirillaceae bacterium | reverse complement strand
GCAGTTGGCGGCTTTTTTTCTGGAGAATACGTGTATGAGTGACGATCTGGCCTTCGAGGGACTTCGCGTCTTTGACATGTCGCAGGGTGTGGCCGCGCCCTATTGCGGCATGCTGCTGGCGCAGCACGGTGCCGATGTGGTCAAGATGGAGCCGCCGCCGCCGGGAGACTGGAGCCGCGCCATGGGCAAGCCCTATGGCGATCATAGCGCCAGCTCGGTGATCCTGTGCCGCGGCAAGCGCAGCATCGGTATCGACCTCAAGAAACCCAAAGGCAGGGAGATCGCCATGCGTCTCGCCGCCGAGGCCGACGTGGTGCTGCAAAACTACCGTCCTGGCGTGATCGAAAAATTCGGCCTCGATTACGAGTCCGTGGCCAAGGTCAATCCGGACGTGGTTTACCTGTCGCTGACCGGGTTCGGTCCGACCGGACCAAAGTCGCGCCTCCCGGCGACCGATTCGGTGATGCAGGCTTTTACCGGCTTCATGTCGATCAACCGGGATACCGCGGGCGTTCCGCAGCGTATCGACTACTACGCCATCGACGTCATCACCGGCCTCTATTCCTTCCAGGCGGTGTCCAGCGCACTCTATCGCCGCGCGACGAAGGGTGGTGGAAAGCATATCCGCACCAGCCTGATGGAATCGGCGCTCGCCTTTCAGGACGTCAAGATGGTGCAATTCAAGCTCGAGGGTGCGGAGTCGGAACCGATCGGCGCGCCGGTCGGAACCTTCGAGACCAAGGACGGCTATGTTTGCATCAATGCGCGCCGCGATCCGCATTTCCGGGCGCTGTGCGGGTTGCTCGGCTGGGACGATCTGATCGACGATCCGCGCTACGCGGACGCGCGCTCCCGGGTCGCCAACCGGGAAGGCTTGCTGGCCAAACTGCAGGAGGCGGTCAGGCAAAAGACCACCGCGGAATGGGTCGAGGCGCTGAGCGGCATCGATATCCTGAACGCGCCGGTGAACGACTATGGCCAGTTGTTCGAGGCGGAACAGGTCGCGGCCGTGGATGCGGTGCGCTGGATCGACCATGCCGCCGTCGGCAGCGTGCCGATGGGCAGCATCGCCGGCGTACCGGCGCAGGCAACCGACAATCCGCGCTCGCACTCGCCGCATATCGGCCAGCACAATCACGAGGTCATGGGCGAGCTCGGCTTCGACAACGCGGCAATTACCGCGTTTGAAGCGGACGGCACGCTGGTCGCCTTCGACTATCAGGCTGCGGCGGACTAGGCCGGCATGTCGGACGCATTTCGCGGGCTCAAGGTCTTCGACGCGTCACAGGGGGTGGCCGCGCCACATTGCGCCTTGCTGCTCGCGCAAAACGGCGCCGATGTGATCAAACTGGAGCCTATCACCGGTGACTGGAGTCGTGTCCTCGGTAAAAGCTTCGGTGATCTGAGCCCTTATTCGCTGGTCATGAACCGGGGCAAGCGCAGCATCGCGCTCGATCTTAAATCGACGGACGGTATGGCGATCGCGCAGAAGCTGGCGTCCGAAGCGGACGTCATGCTGCAGAACTTTCGGCCGGGTGTGATGGCCCGGTTCGGGCTCGATTACGACACCGTACGCAAGACGAACAAAGATGTCGTCTATCTGTCGTTGTCGGGATTTGGCCAGACCGGCCCGTATAGCGGCCGTCCCGCAACGGACATGGTAATGCAGGGTTTCAGTGGCTGGATGTGCATCAACCGCGACCCGTCCGGCACGCCGCAACGGGTCAACATGGTGGCGATCGACGTGGTTTCGGGCCTGTACGGATTTCAGGCCGTCAGCGCTGCGCTCTACCGTCGCGCGATGCAAGGCGGCGGCAAGCTGATCGAGATGAGCCTGATGGAGGCCGCCGCAGCGTTGCAATCCGCACCGATTGTCGAGAGCCACATGGGAATCAACCGGGCCCAGGGGATCGGCGTTCCGATCGGCATCTTCCGCACCATGGATGGTTTCATCAACATCAATGCCCGGCGCGACCCGGTGTTCGCCAAGTTTTGCGGTTTGATCGGGCGCGAGGATTTGATCGATGACCCGCTTTATAGGACGTCCGAGGCGCGCATCGAAAACGAGGCGTCGTTGTTGGCGATTATCGGCGAGGTGATCGCTACCCGCTCAACCGACGACTGGGACCAGGCCCTGACGGCGTTGGATATTCTGCACGCGCCGGTCAATGATTACACCGGCTATCTGGCCAATGGGCATGTGGCCCAGGCGGGCGTCGTGTCCTGGATCGAAAACGATACGATGGGAACCGTGCCGCTGACCAAAATTCCCGGCCTGCCATTGCAGAAAAATGGGTCCGCCTTGTCGCGGGCGCCGCATATCGGGGAGCACAGCTTGGAAATCCTCGGCGAATTCGGTTATGGGGATGCGGCAATTGCGGCGCTGCATCGCGATGGCGTCGTCGGCGTCTATGATCCGGATGCCGCGCCGGCCAATACGGGCATGGCGCCGCCTTAATCCAGCCCCAGCGCGGACGTTATCGTCGGCGCGTTTTTCCAGGGCTCGGCGCCGGGAATTCTCGGTAGCATCAGGATCGGCACATCCGCGACGAAGCGGGCAATGGTGTCGCGCGTTTCGGCGATGGGTACCGGGCTTTCCTCCGACTCGCTGATGACGATTCCGGCAACCGTGATGCCGCGGCGGGCGACCGCGTCGGCGGCGGTCAGTGTATGGCTGATCGTGCCGAGGTAGCTGCCAACCACAAGAAGAGCGGGCGCGTCCGACGCCGCCATCCAGTCCAATACCGTATCCTTGTCGGTGAGCGGCACCATCACCCCGCCGACGCCTTCGATCAGCAAATAGTCCTCATTGCCCCCGGCCGCCGCGCGGCAGCAATCCACGATGGCGTCGAGGTTGAGCGACCGGTTTTCCCGCGCCGCCGCCATGTCGGGCGACAACGGTGCGGCAAAGCGCCAGGGCGACATTGCATCGATCGTCGCGACCGACTCCGGACTTTCGAGGCTCTGCAGCAAGATCGCCGTATCGCTGTCCCGGTGGGTTTCGGGGGAGTATCCGCTGATCACCGGTTTCAGAATTCGGACCGATTTGCCCGCATGGCGCAGTTGCCAGCCGAGCGCCGCGGTCACCAGCGTCTTGCCGATTCCCGTGCCGGACGACGCAACGAAGACGGTCTTCACGCCGCGCCGTCTTGCTGCCGCGGCATATGGGGGCGTACCGATTCGACGAGACGGTCGATATCCTCGTCGCGGTGCTCGGCGGTGAAGGTGAAACGCAGCCGCGCGGTGCCGGGCGGTACCGTGGGCGGGCGGATCGCCGTCACGAGAAAGCCCTGTTCGATCAAGTCCTGGCTGGCGGCGAGCGCCTTGTCCGGGTCGCCCAGGATCAGCGGCACGATGCAGCTCTCCGGGTCCGGCAAATTTAACGCCCGGGTGAAGCGCCGCGCTTTCTGCATCGGTTTGGCGACCAGCTCCGAATCGGTTTCGATCAGCTCCAGCGCGGCGATGCAGGCGGCGACCGATCCCGGCGGCAGCCCGGTGGTGTAGATGAAGCTGCGCGCCCGGGTCTTGATCAGGTCGATGACCGGCATGCTGGCGCAAAGATACCCGCCATAGACCCCCACCGCCTTCGACAGCGTGCCCATTTGAAGCGGCACACGCGCTTTCTTGCCGGTGACGAAGCTGCTGCCCTTGCCGCCGGCAATCACACCGAGGCCATGCGCGTCGTCGGTCATCAGCCAGGCATCGTGCTCCTCGGCCAGATCCACCAAATCCGCGACCGGGGCCAGGTCACCATCCATGCTGAACACACCGTCGGTGAGGATCAGGCAATGCGGATGATCTCCCCGGTGCCGGGCCAGCAATTCCGCGCAATGGGCAAGGTCGTTGTGCCGGAAAATCAGCAGCTTCGCGTGGCTGATCTGCGATCCGGCGAACAGGCAGGCATGACAGTATTCGTCGGCCACGATCAGGTCATCCGGCCGGATAAGCGACGGGATGATGCCGATGTTTGTCAGGTATCCGCTGCCGAACACCACTGCGTCCTCGGCTTCCTTGTAGCGGGCGAGCCGCGCTTCAAGATCGGCGAACAGCGGGTGATTGCCGGTGACCAGGCGGGATGCACCCGAGCCCGCGCCGAAGCGTCGGGTCGCCTCGACCGCCGCGTCGATCACCCGGGGGTGGTGCGACAGGTTGAGGTAGTCGTTACAGCAAAAGGAAATCAAGTCGCGGCCATCCCGGCGTGCCTCGGTCGGCCCATACCGGTCGGTTTGCGCCAGCGTGCGTTTCAGGGATCGCGCGGCGAGATCGTCCAATTTGCTACGGGCGAAACGTTCGAGAGACTCCATGGCGCACGGCCACCTTCCGTGATCGGGATGATCGTTGCATTCTCGCCCGGTCAACCGGCCTGTCAACGGCTGTCTGCCCGCACGGAGAAGAGGCGGGTTGACGTTTGACTTTGCCGGCGGCGTTAAAGATTATGCGGGCACCTTATTCCTGTGAAACGCTGAAAATACCGGGGCAAAATGACAATCGCCAATCTCCACGATGCCGATATCGCCGCCGATACGGGCGCCGGCCGATCGAACGGTTCCGTTGCTGCCGGGATTCGGCATGACTGGGCCCGCGAAGAAGTCGTCGGACTGTTCGACCAGCCCTTCAACGATTTGTTGTTTCAGGCGCAGGAGGTGCACCGCCGCCACTTCAACGCGAACCAGGTGCAGAAGAGCCGGTTGCTGTCGATCAAGACCGGCGGATGTCCGGAGGACTGCAAATACTGTCCGCAGTCCGTGCATTACGATACGGGTCTCGATGCCGACAAGTTGATGCAGGTCGACGCGGTGATTGCGCAGGCGCGCGAGGCGAAGGCAGGCGGCGCGAGCCGGTTCTGCATGGGCGCTGCGTGGCGCAGCCCGAAGGACCGCGATCTCGACGCGATTGTCGAGATGGTGCAGCAGGTCAAGGCGCTCGGCCTGGAAACCTGCATGACGCTCGGCATGCTCAGCCGGACACAGGCGGATCGTCTGGCGGAGGCCGGTCTCGATTATTACAACCACAACATCGACACGTCCGAGGAGTTCTACGGCGAGATCATCACGACGCGCACCTATCAGGACCGGCTCGACACGCTCGGCCATGTGCGCGAGTCCGGAATGAATGTGTGCAGCGGCGGCATCGTCGGCATGGGCGAGGGCCGCAGCGACCGGGCCGGCATGCTGACCACCCTCGCCAACATGCCGTCGCATCCGGAAAGCGTGCCGATCAATATGCTGGTGCAGGTCGAAGGCACGCCGCTCACGGGAACCAGCGCGCTCGATATTCTTGAGTTCGTGCGCACCATCGCGGTCGCCCGGATCATGATGCCCCAATCCTTTGTGCGGCTCTCCGCCGGCCGCGAGCAGATGACCGATGAGGCGCAGGCGCTGTGTTTTCTCGCCGGGGCTAATTCGATCTTCTGCGGTGAGAAACTGCTGACCACCGGTAATCCCGAAGTCGACCAGGACGAGGCGCTGTTCCGGCGTCTGGGCATCGAACCCTATGAGGTTGCGGACGCGGAATGAGCGCGCCGGACCGCCCGGACTGGAGCGAAACTGGCCTTCCGCATATCTGGCTCCCCTACGCACAGATGAAGACGGCGCCGCCGCCGGCCGCGGCGGTGCGCACCGAAGGCGCGCATATCCATCTCGCCGACGGCGGCGTCCTGATCGACGGCGTCTCGTCCTGGTGGACGGCGTGCCACGGGTACAACCATCCGCATATCCGGGCCGCCATCACGCGACAGCTCGAGTGCATGCCGCATGTCATGCTCGGCGGTCTGGTGCACGAACCCGCGCTGACGCTGGCGCGTCGCCTGTCGGATTTGCTGCCCGGCGACCTCGGGCATGTCTTTTTTTCCGAATCCGGCTCGGTATCGGTGGAAATCGCCCTGAAGATGGCGCTGCAATACTGGATCAATCAGGGCGCGCGCGACCGTGCCGGGTTCGTCGCATTCAACCACGCCTATCACGGCGATACGATTGGCGCGATGTCGGTGTGCGATCCGGAAGAAGGCATGCATGCGCTGTTTGGCGGCGTGCTGCCGACGCAGCAAATCGTCCCGCTACCGGTGGACGACGCCGGGTTTGAGGCCTTCGAAGGCGTCCTCCGAACGGGCCGCGAGCGCATTGCCGCGGTCATTCTGGAGCCGCTGGTCCAGGCCGCGGGCGGTATGAAGTTTCATTCGGCGGATGTCCTGCGCCGGATCGCCGAAGCCTGCCGGGTGCATGATATCCTGTTGATTGTCGACGAAATCGCCACCGGGTTTGGCCGCACCGGCAGCATGTTTGCCTGTGAGCAGGCCGGTGTTTGCCCGGACATCATCACAGTGTCGAAAGCATTGACCGGCGGAACGCTGCCGCTGGCCGCGACGGTTGCCGGCGACCGGGTTTATGACGGCTTTCTGTCCGACGATTTCGGCCACGCCTTGATGCATGGTCCGACTTTTACCGGCAATGCTTTGGGATGCGCCGCCGCCAATGCATCGCTCGATCTGTTCGAATCCGAGCCGAGGCTTGCGCAGGTGGCGGCGATCCAGGCCCAGTTGTCGGCAGAACTGGCGCCGTGCCGTGGTCTCGCAGGGGTGGCCGATGTTCGCTGCAAGGGCGCGATCGGGGTGGTGCAGCTCGACCGGGTGCCGAATCTCGATCGTCTGCGCCGGCGTTTCCTGGAGGCGGGCGTCTGGGTGCGCCCCTTCGGCGACGTGGTCTATCTGATGCCCCCCTTCGTCATTGCGCCGGACGACCTGAGCACGCTGACGACAGCGGTTTGTGCGGTGGTATCGGAGTGGTCGGCGGGAGCCTGAGGGCCGGCCGTGCTATTTCCCGTCGTCCGGTGCATCCTCGGATTTGAGGTGCAGCGCCACCGAATTCATGCAGTAGCGTTGCCCGGTTGGCGCGGGGCCGTCCGGGAATACATGGCCGAGATGGGAATCGCAGGCGGCGCATGTCACCTCGGTCCGACTCATGAACAGGCTGTCGTCTTCCCGGGTCCCGACCGAACCATCTTCGATCGGCGCATAGAAGCTGGGCCAGCCGGTGCCGGAATCGAACTTGGTATCGGACGAGAATAAGGGATTTCCGCAACAGATGCAGACGTAGGTTCCGTCGTCCTTGCAATCGTTGTACTTGCCGGTGAAGGCGCGCTCGGTGCCGTGTTCGCGGGTCACGTGGTATTGCTCGCGGGTCAGCAATTCGCGCCATTCGGCGTTGGTTTTCTCGACTTTTCGTGTCATCTCCGATCGCCGTCCTTTCTGTTTATTGCCGCGCGGACCCGCTCAGCCTAGCGCCGTTGATCATGCCTGCCTGTGCCGCCCTTGCCTAGTGTCGCGGCGCAATTTAGACGCCACGGCTCGTCCGATCACGATCTTTCAGGCAATGGGGTTTCATAAGTGCCGGCGCCCGGCGTGGTCAAGAGCAGCAAGAAGATGAAGCTGCGTCTCTACGGCCAGGTCACCCGCGGTTTCGGTGTCATCGATGATGGCGAAAGCAGCACGTTCAAGCAGTTCCGCAACGGCAACACGTCGACCCGAATGGGCATCGACGGCCGCGGCAAGATCACCAAGGATGTCAGCCTGCGCACCCGCATGGAATATGAAATCCGCAACGGCAGCGCCAACCAGACCAAAGGGCAGGGCAAGGCAAGGCAAGGATGACGGCGGCTTGGAAGTCCGTCATCTCGACGCGATCATCTCGCACAAACGATTCGGTGCGGCGTGGATCGGTCGTGGCAACACGGCGGCGAACGGTACTTCGGAAAAGAACCTGCTGCTGGGCGGCGGTTTCGGCCGCGAGGGCGGATCGACGCATGACCTTACCTAAGGATGCCGTCGTTTTGGACAAATTCAGCGGCACCGTCGAGTCGGCCGAAGTCGACACGCTGAGCCGTTTCTTCGATAACTTTGACGGCCTCAGCCGGCGTCAGCATCATCGACAAGCAGAGCTATGACTTGGCGATACATTTCAAAGCCAAAATTTCCGGCGTAAAGATCAAGGCCGGTGCCGGCTGGTCACATGGTGCGGGCGCATTTGCAGATGAGGCGGGGTCCAACTCTCAGGATTTCAATCAGCTGGATGGCTCGGTTTCGGTCCTGACTCCGTTCGGTCTCGGCGCCACCTTCTCCGGCGGCAAGCAATGGATCGACGAACGGGATTCTACCTTGCCCGAGCGGTCTCCGTCCGGCATATGCCCCGACATCGTTGCCCGGTTACCGGTTAAGAGTATTGGCCGGCGGCCTCGTGCCGCCGGCTGCACCGGTCGCCGGGATCACGGGTATGCCGGCAATGCCAGGGGATGCGCGATCGCCAATTTTCCTTTCGATATTTCCAATGCGGGACGTGAAATAGAGTCGGCAGGTAAGCATTCATCAATCGAAAATTTCGATTGTTGTAATATAAAATATCGATCTATTTGTTTATTTTGTAGCTGAATCGCAACATTAATTTCCATCATTCCAGTATTAGCCGAAATTATATTGGCCTTCCAATTAATTTGACGAATAGTTTTTCTTGCGAGTGGTTGTGTATGCCCGCATCACGGTGTGATTCGATTGTCGCACGGGCGGATAGGCAGGACGGCTCGGATTGTTTTGGGGAGTTTGCAAGTTTATCAGTGTGGAGGTTTTTATGACTAAGTTAAACAAGGCCCTGATGGCGACGACCGCCATTGCCTTCGCGAGCGGCTTGGCTTTGCCGGCTGTCGCGCAGGATCCGACGGCGGCGCCTGGCGTCGTCAAGAGCAGCAAGAAGATGAAGCTGCGTCTATACGGCCAGATCACTCGCGCCACCGGTGTCATCGATGATGGCGAAAGCACTTCATTGAACCAGATGGAGAATGGTAACACCTCGACCCGTATGGGTATCGACGGCCGTGGCAAGATCACCAAGGACATTAGCCTGCGGACGCGGATGGAGTACCAAATCCAAAACGGTGACTCCAACCAGGAGACCGGGCAGGGTAATGACAATGGTGGCATAACCAACCGCCATCTCGACGCGATTTTTACGCATAAGCGTTTCGGCGCGGTGTGGATCGGTCGTGGCGATACGGCGACGAACGGCACCTCGGAAAAGAACCTGCTGCCGGGCGGCAGCGCCGGGCGTCTCGGCGGAAGAACCGATAGCCTCTTGGGTGACGCCATCGTGAAGGACGGCAACGACAATGAAGTCGACACGCTGAGCAAATTCTTCAGCAGCTTTGACGGTATGAGCCGTCGTCAGCGTATCCGTTATGACACGCCGACGATCGCCGGCTTCAGGGTGGGCGCCAGCGCCATCGACAAGTATAGCTTTGACTTGGGGGTTCACTACAAAGGCACGGTCGGCGGCGTCAAGGTCGCTGGTGGCTTCGGCTATG
>CAYYBI010000559.1:0-6700 GCA_964469835.1 uncultured Rhodospirillaceae bacterium | reverse complement strand
GAGGAGATGGCATGCCGGTATAAAGTGCCGCTGATCCGGCTGCACGAGGGCGGCGGCGGCAGCGTCACCGGGCCCGGATCGAAGACGGTCGGCGGTCCCGTTTATTCACCGCCGCGCTTTCGTTCGGTGGCACGCGCGCTGGCGTCCGTGCCGGTGGCGACCGGAGCGCTCGGCCCGGTCGCGGGGCTGCCCGCATCCCGTTTCGTCGCCTCGCATTTCTCGGTGATGACGAAGGAGACCGCGCAAATCCTGATCGCCGGCCCGGCGGTAGTCGAACGCGCCTTGCGCGAAAAGATCACCAAGGAGGAGCTGGGCGGCGCCCAGGTGCATACGCGGAACGGGGTCGCCGACAACATCGCCGAGGACGACGCGGACGCGTTCCGGCAGATCCGCCAATTCCTGAGCTATCTGCCGCCGAATGTCTGGGAATTACCGCCGGTTGGTGACACAAGCGACGCACCGGACCGCTGCGACGAAGCCTTGCTCTCTATCGTGCCCAACGACCGGCGCAAGATCTTCGACATGCGCAAGGTACTGGCGCATGTGATCGATCAGGACTCCTTCTTTGAGATGACGCGCGATTACGGGCGGGGGCAGATCACCGGCTTCGCGCGCCTGGCGGGGCACAGCATCGGCGTCATCGGCAACGACTGCCGCTACTACGCCGGTGCGATGACCGCGAACGGGGCACAAAAGGTCCGGCGTTTCGTGGAAATCTGCGAGACATTTCACATACCCATCGTCAGCTTTGTCGATGAGCCGGGCTTCATGATCGGCTCCGCCTCCGAAGCGGCGGGCACCATCCGTTACGGCACCGCGGCGGTGCTGGCGGTCGCCGACTGTTCGGTGCCCTGGGCGTCGGTGGTTGTGCGAAAATCCTTCGGCGTGGCGCAAGCAGCCCATTACGGGCCGGATGCCTTCGTGCTGGCTTGGCCCTCGGCCGAAATGGGCGCATTGCCGGTCGAGGGCGGCGTGGCCGTCGCCTTCCATCGCGAGATCGCGGCGGCCGCCGATCCGGAGGCCAAACGACGGGAGCTGGAGGAAAAGATGGCCGCGCGCCAATCGCCGGCGGCACGGGCGGAATCCTTCTCCATGCATGAATTGATCGACCCGCGCGAGACGCGGCCGATGCTGTGCGACTGGATCGGCTGGAGCGCACCGCTGCTCACCGGGCATCTCGGTCCCCGGCGTTTCCCCTACCGCGCCTAGAACAAAGGAATACGCCGTATGAGCAAATGGCAGATTGGCGACGTCAAGATCACCCGCGTCGTCGAATTGGAAGTGGCCGGCGGCACCCGTTTCATTCTGCCGGACGCAACGCGGGAGGCGGCGCGCGAGATCGACTGGCTGGCGCCGCATTTCATGGATCCGGAAGGCCGGCTGATCATGAGCATCCACGCGCTGATCCTGGAAGTGGGCGACCGGCGCATCATGGTCGATACCTGCCTCGGCAACGACAAGGAACGCGCGATTCCCGGCTGGCACATGCGCACCGGGCCGTTTCTCGACGATATCGCGGCGGCGGGGTATCCACGGGAATCGATCGACACGGTGCTGTGCACCCATCTCCATGTGGACCATGTGGGCTGGAACACCATGCGGGTCGGCGATGCGTGGGTGCCGACCTTTCCCAACGCCCGCTACCTGATCGGCGCCACCGAGATGGCGCATTGGCAGGGCGAGGGTGGCCGAAATCGACGCGGCGACGACGCCTTCGGCGATTCCGTCAAGCCGGTGCTGGATGCGGGGCTGGTCGATTTGGTCGAAAACGACCATCGGCTGTGCGACGAAATCTGGCTGGAGCCGACGCCGGGACACACGCCGGGTCATGTCAGCGTGCGGATTTCGTCACAGGACGAGGATGCCCTGATCACCGGCGATTGCATGCACCACCCCTGCCAGATGGCGCGCCCGGACTGGCAAAGTAGCGCCGATTCCGACCCGGGCGCCGCGCAGAAGACCCGCGTCGACCTGCTCAACCGCTATGCCGACGGCCCAGTTCTGGTAATCGGCACACATTTCGCGACGCCCACCGCCGGCCATGTCCGCCGCGACGGCGAGGTCTTCCGCTTCGAAGTGTAGCGGGGGATCAGACTTGCGCGCGGTCTGATCAATAAAACGCAAGCGCGCGCATTTCGATACTTTCGCGATCCTTTGGGTCGGGCCGCGTGGTCGGGTCGTCGAAGGCGGTGTGTGCGGTAAACCGCACGCCCGCGTCGGCATCGGTGTCGAACACCTTGAAGACCAGCGCCTCGTCCCGCGTCATCTCGGGGAAATAGAACCAGCGGTGCGACGGGTTGTAGGCGATGTGATAGGTCTCGCCGGTGCGGTCGCGGTAGCGCCGCTCGTTGCGGATAAAACCGGTCGCCGGGATGGTGCGCCCGTCGCACATCGCCAATGGCTCCGATTCGACCTTGGGCGCGATCGACCGCCAGGTCTGGATGATCGCGAACCGGCGCTGCAACGCCCGCTCCGCCTCATCCGCCGGCAGAAAATCACGGACCCGCTGCGGCGCCGAGCGTTCGGTGTAATCGTTGTGGACCGAGCGGACGGTCGGGCGAATCCAGCCTTCGGCATGCCGGCCATTGTCCGGCGTCCGTACCGTATGATCGAAGACCACGACCCGTGCGGCGCCGCTCTGCGCTTTAATCAGACCTTCGACCTCCGGGTAATAGACGCTGCGGACTTCGTCTTCATCGTAGAAGTCCTTCACCGCCGTCGGACTGTGCACCAAGGTAAAGCCCTGCTTCTGCAACTCGAACGGCTCGTCGGCCATACGACCATTGAAAATCCGCATTTGGTGCGGCTCATAGGTCGGCAAATGGGCCTTGTGCGCTTCCTCTGGCCAATCGATGTAGCGGATCGATGGTTGCCCGTCATCGACGATGTAATTCAACTCGGCTTCGACAAAGTCCAGATCCGTCAACAATTGCGCTGCTTGGGCCATTTCATGCGTCCTGGTCAGATCGTTATGGGAAAACCGGCAATCGCACGCATTCTAGTCGACCGCGCCCGCTCGCAACAGTCGCGGACGCACGAATGCCATTGCCACCATTATTTATGAAACATGTCCATGACCGCCGCAAACATCAAGTCCCTCGCAAATAATTACAGGATTTCATTCCTGTATGCTTGCAATATAGAATGTCAGGGCAGAGATTCGCCCAAAGATGAAATCATCGACCCGGGACGGATCAACCGGGGACGATTGATCGTTCCGGAACTGGCTGCCCCAGACCGGCATCTTCTTTTCGCCATGGCCGCGGATAGCGCGGCGGCCGTCGATAATCCGAAACACCTTGGCAAAAGGAAATACGCCAACGTTTTTCTTCGCGAGCACGGTCAGATTAGCCGGCTTTAAGGTCAGGTAATCCACTAATGGCCCGTCACCCTTGCCGCCGATGCCATGGCAAGAGGCGCAGTTTTGGATGTAAAGCCGATGGCCAAAATCCAATTCGTCGGCGAGTGCCGGCGCGTTCAATAAAGCGACCATAAGTCCCAAAACCGTTATCGCCCATTTCGTCAGAAATCTATCTTTGACCATTGCAACTATCCGTTTCCATTCATCCAAGGGTGTCCCCCACACGGACGACCGGTTTTCCCCACTTCCGACGATGCCTGGCGGACCCAACCGCCAGCTACAATTAAGGATTCCAAGCTATAGAGGTCGGGTCGGACCACCATTGATTTCGATCATACCGGCCCAACAGGACCGGCAGCTCCGATCGATATTTTTTTGGTCACTCGAACTCGGTAATAAAGTACGTCACCGTCTCGTCGCCCACCACATGCGGCCGATGCCGGTGATCATGGCCGGCCGGTATGTGTACCATGTCGCCCGGGCCGACTTCGACGCTATGATCCGGAAATTCGTAGCGCAGCCGCCCGGACAGAATATAGGCGCTGTGGCCGGTCTCGCACCACGGACCATCCGCCGCGCCGCCCGGGCCGCGTTCCTGGTAGCGCAACGCCATGCCATCCAGCATGTGCGCCTCCTTGACCTTCAGGGTCGGGCTGTCCTCGACCAGCGGCGCCGCGCTGGCGCGAAAGACATAGGGGCTTTCGGTATTCTTCGGCACGATGACGTTCTCCCGTAAGTGTCCGTGTCAGGTTTTGCCGTCGAGCAAGCCAAGCAGATAGGGCGGCGTCACGGGCACCTGGGCGATGCGAACGTCGAATGGCGACAGCGCGTCTTCGATCGCCGCCGCAATCGCCGCCGGCGCGGGGATCGTGCCGCCCTCCCCGGCGCCCTTGACGCCGAGCGGGTTCAGCGGCGTCGGCGTCTCCAAATGGACCATCGATAGGGGCGGCATATCACTGGCCAGCGGCATCAGATATTCGCCGAAATTGATGGTCAACGGCTGACCTTCGCTATCGTAATGCATCCATTCGTAGAGCGCGTTGCCAATCCCATGCGCGACGCCGCCAATCACCTGACCGTCGACGATCAAGGGATTGATCACCTTGCCGCAATCATGGCCCGCCACGTAATTCAGGATGGTCACTTCGCCGGTCTCCACATCGACCTCTACCTCGGCGACATGGCAGCCATTGGTATAGGTCGAGCGCTCGGGCGTGAAATACGCGCTTTCGCGCAAGCCCGGGCTCAGACCGGACGGCATGGAGAAACCCGGCCGACCGTTTGAGAACACCTCCACTTCGGCCAGGGTGATGCTCATATCGGGGACGCCCTTGACGAAGATGCGGCCTTCCGCAAGATCGAGATCTTCCGCCGCCGCTTCCAGCATATGGCTCGCTGTCTTGAGGATCTTTTCGCGCAATTGCCCGGCGGCGATTTGTGCCGAGGATCCGGCATTGACGGTCACCCGACTGGCGAAAGTCCCGACGCCCAATGGAATTTTTGCCGTATCGCCGCCCTTGACTTCGATGTCTTCGATCCGCGCGCCGAGACCATCCGCGACGATCTGGGCCAGCATGGTCTGATGACCCTGGCCCTGCGCGCTGGCGCCGGTCACCGCCGTAATCTTGCCGCCCGCGCCGACGCTCACCGTTACGCCTTCGAACGGGCCCAACCCGGTGCCTTCCACATAATTGCCGATGCCGATGCCGAGATACCGTCCGGCCTTGCGTGCCGCCGTCTGGCGTTTCGGAAAACCGTCATAGTCGGCCGCCTCCAGGGCAAGGCGCTGGCTCTCCGGATAATCGCCGCTGTCATAAGTCAGCGGACTCCCGTCGCGATAGGTCAGGCCGACCGCATAGGGCATCTGTTCGGGCTGAATAAGATTGCGCCGCCGCAATTCCGCCGGATCTATCTTCATTTCCCGCGCCGCCCGGTCCATCAGGCGCTCCATCGCGAAAACCGCCTGCGGCCGCCCGGCGCCCCGTACCGGCGAACACGAAATCATATTGGTGCACGCGACCTTAACGGTGAGGTCGAAGGCCGGAATGACATAAGGCCCCGGCACCGTGCTGCCGGTGATGTAGGGCAACACCACCCCCAGCATCGGCAAATATGCGCCGCCATCGTGAATGACCTCGCCCCGCAGGCCGAGGATGCGGCCGTCGCCGTCGAGCGCCAGTTCGACATCCCAGTACTGATCCCGCTCCTGGAATGCCGTGATAAAATGCTCGCGCCGGTCCTCGATCCATTTTACCGGGCGGCCGAGCAGCCGGGCGCAGGCGGGGATGGCAACCTGCTCCGGATAGCTCGACCCCTTCGGTCCGAACCCGCCGCCGACATCCTCCGCGATGACGCGAAACTGCTCCTCCGGCAACTCGAACAGATCCGCCAGCACCCGCCGCAGCCGGTGCGGCGCCTGGGTATTGGCCCACAGGGTGATGCCATCCTCGGCCGGATCCGGCAGGGCAAGGACGGCGCGGCACTCCAGCGCCTGCGCGCCGCCCCGGTTCTGAAACAGTCTTTCCCGGACGACATGCGCCGCGGCGGCGAACGCCGCATCGACGGCGCCGTATTGCAGCGGGATCTCCGCCGTCAGGTTGTCTTCCAGATCGGCATGGGCGCGCGCCTCCGGATGCTCCAGCGCGGCCCGGCAATCCGCCACCACCGCGAGGGGCTCATAGTCCACCACCACCCGCTCGGCCGCGTCTTCCGCCAAATAGCGGTCATCGGCAACGATCACCGCGATCGGCTCACCGACATAGCGAACCTCGTCCTGCGCCAGGATCTGCGCCGTCCGCACATGGCGGATCGCCGGATGGTGTGCGAGCAGGGGCAACGGCTTGCCATGCAGAACCGGCGGCAGATCGGCCGCCGTGAAGACACCGTGCACGCCCGGCATCGCCAGCGCCGCCGCGGCGTCGATACCGCGGATTCTGGCGTGGGCGTGGTTGCTGCGCAGAATTGTCGCCTGCACCATGCCCGGCATATGCAGATCGTCGACGAAGCGGCCCTGCCCCATCAGGAGGGCCGGGTCCTCGACCCGTTTGACGCGGCTGCCGACCCAGCTCATCGTTTCCCCTCCGGCGCGCCGGCGTCAGCCCAGGTCCACCTTACCGGTAACGCCGAATTCCTCGGCCAGCGCGTTCAATTTTGCGCAGGTTGAGTCCTCGACGAAGATGCCTTCGGCGCGAAGTTTCTGTTCCTTGCGATACTCGATTTCGCCCGGATACAGAACTTCTTCGAAGCCCGAGGCCACCGGCGTCGACTTCAGGTAGTTTGCGAAATCGGTCACCTCCTGTTTGAAGGTCTCGAGCGGCCGGAAGGCTTCCACGTCGAACG
>CAYYBI010000558.1:0-3956 GCA_964469835.1 uncultured Rhodospirillaceae bacterium | reverse complement strand
GGAATACCACTGGTCGCCGGCAACACTGTCGGCCGGGGTGACCCTATTCCATCTTTGGGCGGGTGTTACCGGCATCGTGATCGGCCGCGGCGGTCGATGACGCGGCCGATCACGATGCCGGTAACACCCGCCCAAAGATGGAATAGGGTCGCCCCGGCCGACAGTGTTGCCGGCGACCAGTGGTATTCCCGCACGAAGTATCCGAGAAAGACACCCTGGTTGAAGATGCCGATGCCCCATGTCATCGCCGCGACGAAATTACAGGCACCGACGACGTACCAGCCGTAGTAGACGCCGTTTAACCGGATCGTCATTCGGTTCGTCCTACGGCCGGAGGCATCAGCCCGCTGTCCTTTAGCGGCTCCTTAGCCGGTTCCCGTTATTTGCTTCTGGGGGCGCCCTGCGAGCTCTACTTGGCGGCGCAGGCGACGATTCCCATGATTTCGGCAATGTCCTTGGCCGCAAGCTGATCGAGATTGCCGCCAAGCTCGATGACCCTTTCGCGGTCGCGTTCGGAAAGGCGCGTATCGAGGCAATCCCGTACCTTCACGAGATGTTCGTCGACACTGATCGGCGGCGTGCCCCATTTGCCCCGGGGGCCATTGCAGCGGGTCTTCAACGTCTCACCGTTTTCCAGGTCGACTTCGAGGTCCACATACATTTCCTCGAAGCGGCCGGGAATGTCGTCGCGCATGTTCAGGGTGACCTTGTCGAGCAGGGATTCGACCGGTGCGCTAAAGCGATGCTCGTCCTCGAACGTATCCATGACGATCTTGCCGTCCAGCAGCGCACAGGAGACCGTGTACTGATAACTAAATTTACCGGCAAGGCCGGTTTCGGGTTTCGCCCGATCGATATAGGGCATCATCGGGCCGGTGATGCGGACTGCCTTGATCTGGCTCGGATCGTCGATCTTGGCGTGCAGCTCGAGCGCCGCGGTGATGCCGAAATGCGTACCGAACTGGCTGGGGAACATCTTGATGGCGTAGCCCGGCGTAACGACGCGGAACGGCGGGCCGTATTTCTCCAGCATGTCGAAGCGGAACACGTCGCGGCCGAAATACATTTCCACATAGCCCCGGTCGTGTTCGAGGATTTCCGCATTGGCGTCGAATCCGCGCGCCGCCAGCATGGCGGCGTCCAGTCCCAGCGCGCAGGCGAGGCCGCAATGGGTGGATTTCGTGTGCGTCCCCGCATTGGCGAGAATGGTGCCGGTGCGGGAGGATGCCATGCCGATTGCGTGACGCAACTGCAGCGGCTCCAGCCCGAGCATATGACCGGCGGCTACGGCGGAGCCCAGCGGGCCGACAAGACCCGGCGGGTGAAAGCGCATTGCCTTGGATTCGAATTGTTGGGAGGCCTCGCGCAGCCAGCCCATCATTTCGATTCCTTTGACCAGGGCGGTGGCGACATCCCTTCCGTTGCCGCCGTTTTGTTCGGCTAGCGCTAGAACGGCGGGCAAGCTGGTCGAAACCTGATGGTTGGCCGGGCTCCACATCGGCTCGAAATCGAGCACATGCATTGACGAGCCGTTGACATAGGCGGCCTGCACCGGTCCGGTCTTGAAGTCGAAGCCGATGACGGTTGCGATTTCGTTGCCGCCCATTTCCTGGGCGTGCGCGGCCAGGATGGCGGGCGGGTCCTCCTTGATCGTGCCGGCGACCGCGACTGCCAAACCATCGAGAAAGAGCTGCCGGGCGCGGGCAATCGCATCCGCGGTCAGATCATCGAAGCCAATCCCGACAATCCTGTCGCATAATTTTTCAGTGGCGTTTTTCATGACGCAGTCTCCCCGGCGGTATTAGGTTATTTGATTGTTTGGCGTGGATCGGTCGGATCAGAGGTACCGAATTTGTGGCGCCCCTTCGAAAGTATCATCGCGGTCCAGCGGGTGTGAGGCAAGGGCCCGGCAGGTTGCATTTCCGCTTACGGTCATGCCTGCATCATCCATCGCGCGACCGCGGTCAAGTCGGTGTCCTGTCCGTGAAATCCCATGAGTTGTACGCCGAGCGGCATTTCATCGACCGCCAGCAACGGAAGACTGTAGGCCGGGCCGCCGACGATCGACCAGGGCAGCAGGAATTTTCGGCTGCCGGTTTCTTCCAGGCCTTTCGGCGCGGCGCCCGATGCGGCGAGGGTGATATATCCGTCCGACAGTTCCGCGAGCGAGTTGGCCCGGTGGCGCAGCGCGTCCCGTTTCGCCACGGCGCTGTGGAAGTCGTCCGGCGACATGCCGGTAATGCGGTCCATGCGGCTGGCGATGAAATCGCTCAGTTGGCCGGTCTCGCGATAGCCCAGGAACGGCCAGCGGGCTTCATAGGCGGTGACGTCCCAACCGAATTGCTCCACCTCGGTCAGCATTGTCTCCAGTGCCGCAATACCGTCATCCGAATCTTTATCGAGGATTTCGACGCCAGCCGCCTCCAGCTTGGCGAGATACGTCTCGAAAGCGTCTTTCGTCGCGCGGTCGATTTCGGGCCAGGCCACGGTATCCAGTCGGATCAGCCGTTCCGGCATTTTTGCCGAGGGCAGCGTACCGTCACCGGGAAAGCAGGGGCGGTCGCCGCTGCCGCCGGCGGCAACCGAGATGAAATGCGCGGCTGCCCAGGCGTCTTCCAGGGTGCCGGCCATGGTGCCGAGATGATCGTGGCTCGGTGAGATCGGGTGGACGCCGCCCAGGTTGAGCGCGCCATGGCTTGGCTTGAACCCGACATTGGCGCAATAGGACGCGGGCCGCAGCACCGAACCGCCGGTTTGCGAGCCGAGCGCCAGCGGCAGCATGCCGCTGCCAACCGCCGCGGCCGATCCGCTGGACGAGCCGCCGGGCGTGCGCGTCTCGTCATACGGATTGCAGGTCGGGCCCGGTACGCCGAAGGCGAATTCCGTGGTGACCGTCTTGCCAAGGATCACCGCGCCACCCGCCCTCAAGGCCTGCACACAGGCGGCATCGCGCCGGCCCTGCCAATCCTTGAAGATGGGGCTCCCCATCTGGGTCGGGAAGTCCTTGGTTTCAATGATATCTTTGATACCGACCGGGCAGCCGTCGAGCGGAGACAACACTTCGTTGCGCTTGTACCGATCGGTCGCGTCGTCCGCTGCCTCTCGCGCCGCGTCGGCATCGAGGCAGACAAAGGCTCTGACCGTTGCCTCGCGGGCATCCAGAACCGCGAGGCACCGTTCCAGGAAGGCGCGCGGCGTGTCGTCGCCGTTCAGAAAAGCCGGTACCGTCGTGGTGAAACAGGGCAGGGAGCGGCCGCCGGGTTGGTACGTCATGGTGCGGATACCCTTCAGAGTTTAGAGGTCCGGCATTTGCGTGTGCCAGTCGGTCGCGTCCTGATAGGCGGCGCCCATGGCAAACAGCTGCGCCTCGCTGAACGGCCGGCCGATCAATTGATAGGCGACCGGCAGCGTGCCCGCTGTGAAGCCGCAGGGAACGCTGAGAGACGGCAGGCCCAGATAGTTGAATGGGCGGGTGAACATCGTCATGCGCGCGACCATGGCCGGGACGTTGTCGGAGCCGTCGAACCCGGTCTCGTCGATCCGTGGCACGGGCATGGGAATTGTCGGCGTGTGCAATATGTCGGCCTTGGTGAACACACGCTCGATGAAATCGGCGAGGTAGCGGCGGCGCAGGCTGAGCGCTTCGATATAACGGGTGGCCGGCAGGTGAAATCCCGCCTCGATGCGTGTCGCGGTGTGATGGCCGTAATCCTGCGGCCGCTGGCGCATCCATTTGGAATGGATGGTCGCCGCCTCGGTCTTCGAGATGGCGTCGCCGAGCCGGAACATCGGTTTGAGATCGGGTACCTCCACTTCGACGATCTCGGCGCCGAGACCGCGCAGCACCTCCACACTGTCGCGCAGCACCGCGGCGACGCTCTCGTCGATGTCGTCGTAAAAAACGTTCACCGGAATGGCGACGCGCAACCCTTCGATTCCGCCCTCGATGGCGGCGG
>CAYYBI010000557.1:0-3344 GCA_964469835.1 uncultured Rhodospirillaceae bacterium | reverse complement strand
CCAGCCGCTATCGGGATGATGCTGATCCCGCGCGCCCAACCGGTGATCTGAAGGCGCGATGGCCGAGCCTTCAGTTCGGCGTTACACTTCCGACAGCTGGGCAATCGGGATGGACGACATGACCGACATTCGGACGCTAGAAGGACTTTCTTCCGAGGCGCTGTTCGAAACGGCGCGGGGCGTCATGGCCGGCGGCGTATCGCATGAAGGCCGTTTTGCGGAACCGTTCCCAAAATATGTGAAGCGCGCCAAGGGATCCCGCAAATGGGAGGTCGATGGCACCGAATATATCGACTATGCGATGGGCAGTGCCTCCTTGCTCTTGGGGCACGCGCATCCGGATGTCGTTGCCGCGATGACGGCGCAGGCGGCGGAAGGCAGTTTCTTCGCCGATTGCCATCCGCTTGAAATTGCGTGGGCCGCACAGGTGCAGGCATTGGTTCCTTCGGCTGAGCGCGTCCGGTTTGTCGGCTCCGGCACCGAAGCGACCATGTTGGCAATCCGCATCGGCCGCGCCTATTCCGGCAAGGCGAAGATCCTTCGCTTCGAGGGGCATTATCACGGCTGGCACGATTACGCGCTGGTTGGCATGAAGGCGCCATTCGATGAAGCGCCAAGCCTTGGTATGTTGCCCGAAGCGGCGAAGGCGACGGTGGTTGTGCCGCCGGACCCGAATCGGGTTGAGGCCGCCCTCAAGGAAGATGACGGGATTGGCACGATCATTTGCGAAGTATCGGGCGCTAACTATGGCTGCGTGCCGTTGCCGGACGGGTTTCTTTCGGCC
Organism: uncultured Rhodospirillaceae bacterium; assembly: GCA_964469835.1. Classification (GTDB taxonomy): domain Bacteria; phylum Pseudomonadota; class Alphaproteobacteria; order UBA8366; family UBA8366; genus JAOTYV01. Next base: position 2,560 of record CAYYBI010000557.1, on the reverse strand, counting down.
TTGCGCTCGCTTGCGGATCAATATGGCGTGACCTTGATATTCGATGAGGTGATCACCGGCTTCCGGTGGTGCCCGGGCGGCCGGCAGGCGCGGGACGGCGTCATACCCGATCTTACGACAATGGCGAAAATCCTGACCGGCGGCATGCCGGGCGGTGCGGTCGGCGGCAAGGCGGAGATCATGTGCTTGCTCGACCCGGGCGAAACGGTCGCGGCGGGGAAGCTGGGGGTGGTTCACAAGGGGACCTTCAACGGCAATCCGCTGGTCGCTGCGGCCGGTGTCGCGGCATTGAATATCGTCGGGACCGGCGAGCCGCAGGCGCAAGCCGACCGAATGGCCGAGCGGTTGCGCGACGGCGCCCGCAGGATCATGACGGAGCATCAAGTCGACGGTGCGGTGTATGGCGAATCCTCGACCTTCCATATGTTCTTCGGGAAGGACGTTCGGGGTTCTATGGCAGGGCGGTCGGCAGCGGAAATCCGGGGCGTCGATCCGGCGATCGTGCAGACCTTGCGGGCCGGTCTACGGCAGCGCGGCGTCGACTTGATGTCGCATATGAGCGGTGTTACGTCCGCCGCCCATGACGAGGAAGATATCGATCAAACGCTGGGCGCCTTCGAAGAAACGCTGCAGGGCATGATCAAGCAGGGGCTTGTCGGGCGAGTTTGAATTGCGCTTGAGAGTTGAAGAAATGCAGCACGGATTGGGATGGATAAGCCGAATATCATACTGATCATGACCGATCAGCAGCGGGCCGACACTATTGGCGCGCTTGGGGCTCCGTGGATGCAAACGCCCAATCTCGACCGGTTGGTCCGCGAAGGCACCGCGTTCACAAACTGTTTCGTGACTTCGCCGGTTTGCGTGGGCGCGCGGTCTAGCTTGTTTTCCGGCGTCTATCCTCACGCCACGGGAATTTTCAGCAATTTTCAGCCTTGGGAGCCGACCTGGGTCCAATGGCTCGCCGATGCCGGCTACCACTGCGTCAATATCGGCAAGATGCACATCAACCCCTACCATGCTCTCGGCGGATTCCATCAACGCTTCGTCGTCGAAAATAAGGACCGGCCGCTGTTTCTGGAAGAGCATGAGCGCGCGTTTTATGACGAATGGGACAAGGCGCTGCACGCCCGCAAATTGATAAAACCGACGCGCTACACGCGGTTCGAGCGCGATCCCGAGGAATTCAAGCAGGCACTCGGTGCGTTCGATTGGGATATCGACGAGGACATGCATCCCGATTTCTTTGTCGGCGACACGGCGCTCTGGTGGCTCGAGGAACGCAAGGCAGATACCCCGCTGTTTCTACAAATCGGTTTCCCGGGCCCGCATCCGCCGTATGATCCCGTTGCGCGTTATGTGGATCTCTATCGGGATGCCGCGGTCCCGGTACCGGACGTGTCGGAAGAGGAACTGGCCAGCCAGCCGCCGGCGCAGGCCGAACTCCGCCAAAACATGATCAAATTCAATATCGACAGTATCGCCTGGCGCGAGGACGCGACGCCGGAGGATCTGCTGCGGATACGCCGGTACTACGCGGCCAATGTGACGATGATCGACGACAAGGTTGGCGCGATCATGGAAGTGCTGAAACAGAAGGGATATCTCGAAAACGCCCTTGTCATTTTTACCTCCGATCATGCGGATGCGCTTGGCGACCATGGCCACATTCAGAAATGGACGATGTACGACACCGTGGCCCGGGTGCCGCTGATCCTGTGGTCGCCGGGGCAGGTGCCGGAGGGGCGGATCGATGACGGCCTGGTTCAATTGATGGATATCGCGCCGACAATAACGCGGGCCGCCGGGGTGGCGGTGCCCGAGCAATGGGAGGCAACGCCGTTACCGGGGGTTTCGGCGGCGTCCGACCAGACACCGGCCCGGCAGGTGGTGTATTCGGAATTGGGCCGTGACCACATCCAGACCGGCGCGGAATTCATGGTGATGCGCCGGGACAGGGACTGGAAACTAGTATACTACCTGGGCGAAACCGAGGGGGAATTATACGATCTCACTTCCGATCCTGACGAGGTGCAGAACCTTTGGCACAGCAAGGATCATCGGGAAAAGAAGGGCGAACTTCTGCGCGATCTGCATGAGTGGTCGGTGGCGGGAACCCATCGCACCAGCCAACCGTCGACATTGAAACCGCAAGCGCCCATGCAGATCGATTAGCCACCATTATCCTTGGTTTCGATCGACGAGTTCGGATAAGCTTCGGCAAAGATTTGTCCGGACAAGGTTGCGTGGAGCGAGGATCAGTGGAATACACACGGATAGAGGTAAGTCCGGTTTCAGGGGCATGCGGCGCTGAAATTAGCGGCATCGATCTGGCCCAGCCGCTGGACAACGAGACATTTTCCGAGGTCCACCAGGCGTTTCTCGATAATCAGGTCATCTTTTTCCGCGAACAGAACATTTCGCCGGATCAGCATAAGGCCTTCGGCAGGCGGTTCGGCAAGCTCAATATTCATCCGCAATACGAGCCGGTTCCGGGACATCCGGAAATCCTGCCCATCGTGAAAGAGCCGACCGATTTGGACAACATCGGCGACACCTG
>CAYYBI010000556.1:0-7820 GCA_964469835.1 uncultured Rhodospirillaceae bacterium | reverse complement strand
TCCTCGAGACCCCGCCGACCGGACCGGCCCCGACACATTCTCCCGCCATATCAAAGTGCCGGTTTTGGCATCCAGGGCCAAAACATCGCCAAAACCAGTGGTGACGAAAATACGACCAGCATCAAAGGCCAGCCCACCTCCGAAAGTGTCCTCATCCTCATCAGGCACTTTCGGTTTATGGCGCCAAATTTCCGCGCCGCTATCCAAATTGAGCGCGGTGATACTATATTCGACATCCATCGCGTAAACCCGCCCATCCACCACCACGGGTGTCGTCAGCAACGCGCGGGCCGAATCGCTCCCCTTGCCGATATCAACGGTCCAGGCCTGTTTCGGCGCGGCGCCAAGGATCAAATGATAAAGTGCATGCGATGGCGATCCGCCGGACTGCGACCATGCCGCATTGGTATAGGGTCGAGGCAGCGTGACCTGGAGATCCGCGATACGAGGATCTGGCTCTAGGTTCCGCTCGAGCAGCATGACCCCGATGCGTTCGCCGGGGAGCGGCGGCTTCTTGCCGCCGGGCAGAATCGATTCCAGCCACTCGCAGCCCGTGAGCAACGTACTCACCATCACAATCGCCAGGGAACACCGGCGCAGCATACCCATCCTTCAGGATTTCAGCGCTTGGAGCATTTCCGCCGCCCGCGCCCGTATGCCCGATGGCGTTTTCGGATCGTCCGCAAGCTGGGTGTATTCCTTGCGCGCCGCTTCGGTATCCCCCATGCGAAGCGCCAGCAACGCCGCCAGCTCACGCGCCGAATAGCGCCACGCACCGGTCTCGACGAGCAGCGGCACAAGGTCTTTCAAAAGCGCCTCCGGCTCGCCCGTATCGAGTTGATGCATCACCGCATAGAGCCGGGCAAGATCGGCGTACAGGGAATCGACGCCACCATCATTGGCCATCGCCTGATAGATCGCCACCGCGCCATCCCGATCCCCGGTGCTCGCTTTCAGCGTCGCCTCGCGAAATCGGGCGAGAATGCCATAACCGCCGCCCGCTTGCTCGGCCAGGATCTCAAGGCCGCTGACCGCCTCAGCATCCTTCTTCGCCTCGATCTGCGCCAGCGCCGCCGAGAATTGCGCGCTATATTCGATTTGCTGATTCAACCGGTACTGTTTCCAGCCGACATAACCAGCCGTACCCACAATGGTCAGGACCAGACCGGCAATGATCAGCTTGCCGTATTGCGCCCAATACTGGGAAAATTTATCGCGACGAACTTCCTCGTCGACCTCATCGAAAATGTCGGCCACAAAAGCCTCCAAGGGGCAAAATGGCGGCTACCATAGCCCCGCCATCGGGCGCTGGCAAACATCAATAAATTCACAAATCCGTGCCAATTCTCCGGCGCCCAATCGCCGCCAAGCTTGCCTGCGTACGGCCGATGGGTCAGAATGTGGTAAGTCAATGTATGGCGTCCTGACCATCGTACGGGACGTGCATTCGGGAAGAAACGGCAGGTGATGATCGATACGGGAGACGTATCCGCCTCAATAGTATTGTGTCGGCTTTTGGCCGGCCTTGCCGTTGTTTTGGGTATTTCGCTTACCGCAGCCTGTGGCACCACCACGTCGTTCTATCTCCTCTCCGCCGGATTGGCGAATTTCGTTTACACCGACAGAGTTCCAACCGATTACGTTGCCGAAATTGCCAGCGAGCAGGAATGCAACCTGCTGAAATCACTCAAAGATGAAGGCCCCTTGTGCAGGGAGTCCTTTGATCGGGTGGTCTATGAGCGGCCGCATTACTGCTATCGCACGCTAGGCGAGATCACCTGCTATGAACGCCGCGACCCGGATCGCCGGTCAACGACGAGGGTGCGTTAGCGTGCGCATACCGTATGGAAAAATTGGCTTCCGCGCCATGGCGGGTCGGAGAAAATACCGGCCGAAATGGCAAAAGGATATAAGGGCATAAAGATTAAGGGAGGCTCCTAACACCATGGCAAAAGTGTTGCGTTTGGCCGATTTTCGGCGAAATGGAAAACGCATGGTCAGCTTCGACCGGCAGGAATTACGCCAATTGCTCGACGTCTACAGCCGCCGTGTCGCGACTGGCGAATGGAAAGATTACGCCATCGATTTAGGACGCGGCGCCGCGGTATTTTCGATTTTCCGAAGTTCCTTCGACACCCCCCTCTTCTCCATCGCCAAGCGCACCAACGGCGGACGGCCCGAATACCTGGTGATGAGCGGCCGGCAGGAACTCAAGCATGGCAGTTCGATGGGCGAAGTGTTGTCGGTTTTCGAGCGTCCGATGCGGCTTATTTCACGCCGCCGGTAGCACAAGCGTCGAGGCCGCGCCGCATTTATACGCCAAAGCCGGGCGATTAAGGCGACACGATTGGCGGAGCGCAATGCAGAAAAATGCAATATTTCTGATGCTTGTCGCATTGCTCGCCGGTTGCCGGACGACGCCGGAGATCCTGGCGACCAACGTCTCCAAACCGGCGGTCGTCACGGTCCTGGCCCGGAACGCCAATGTTACGACGAAACAGGGCAGCGCCCGTGCGGCGACAGTCGAGGTTCACGATATCTTTTCGCGCGGCGAACAGACACGGCTACTGGTCGAGACCGTCGCCCGGCCTACTGCTGTCTTGATGTTGTTCGCCGGCGGCAAAGGGGCGATGCACATTGCGCTCGATGGCAAGATCGGCCGGGGCAACGGGAACTTTCTCATTCGAAGCCGGCCCCTATTCCTCCAGAGGGGATTCAACACCGTCGTATTTGATGCGCCGACGGACCATGCCCATGATTTGCGATTCGGGTTTCGCGGCTCGGCGGAGCACGCCGCGGATATTGGCGTTGCGATCCAACATCTACGCAGCCGCTACAAAGCGCCCGTTTGGCTGGTCGGCACAAGCCGAGGGACGAATTCCGTCGCGAATGCCGCAATACGCCTCAGACGCATCCGGCCCGACGGCATCGTCCTGACTTCGTCGATGATGGCGGACAACGACAAAGGCGATTCGTTGTTCGACTATCCTCTTGAAAAAATTCAAGTCCCAACCCTCATTCTCCATCATGTCGACGACGATTGCTTCGTGACGCCGGCCGGCGAGGTGCCACGGCTGAAAAGCAAACTGAAAAATGCGAAACCGCTTCGCGTCATGATGCATGCGGGCGGAACCATTGAAGGTGGGGCGTGCGGGGCCTGGAGTCATCATGGATTTCGGCGAATCGAAGATAAAGTCGTCGAAGATATCGCCCGTTGGATCCGCGGCGTCGACCGGGGCGGTTAGGCTACGACTCGGAAGATGGCGGGCCGGTAATATTGACCACCAAAGATGTTCTTGTTATGTTCTTTTTGCGAGACAACCCGTACAACAGAGCTAGGACGGCGCACCGACATAATGGGCCGCTTGAAACAAGATCGCCTCGCCGCGGAGGACCGGCAGCATCAGGCAATCCTATTGGGTGAATTGCAACATCAGAAGGTCGACATCTTCTGCTGGTGCAACCGTTGCGGGCATAATACCGTACTGGACGTGCAATCCGTCACGGCTCAGCTCGGGCCGCACTTACCGGTACCGGAGATTGGCACCCGTCTGCGTTGCACCGGTTGCGGCGGTAAAGACGTCGCCGCCCGACCGGCATGGCCATCGCTTGGCCAGGTGACCCGCCATCATAGCGCCGACACCGGCGCAGACGATTCCAAAGACCCGAAATAGGGCAACGGCACTGTCGCGTCCCAACCGGGATCTCGATGCCGCGGTCGGCGCCGCGCGGATTCGCATCCGAGTCGCGCAACTATCTTAACAAACCCCGCCTTGGCCACCCAACAACAGGAAAATTGTCCCAGCTGCCTTTCAAAAATCCACGGCCGGATACACCGGCAACGCAACGCCATGAGACCAATTCGTCACAAGCCGGCGGTGTTGAGGCAACAATTCACAAATTTTTTGTAAAAAATGGTTAACAAAGATTGACGCGAAACGGGAGTCCGTCCATAAACGAATACACAGATCGGCGATCAAATGGTGGGGTCGACCTCAAGATATTGTGCTCTAAGTGTCATGAACCTCAAGATCTGGCTCCACCGTACTCTCTCGGTGCAAAGAGCCGGACAGTTCAATAAACATGGGAGAGAGGGACGTTATGGTCTGGACCGACCACCGCATCGACGAACTCAAGAAGCTATGGAGCGACGGAAGAACCGCCAGTCAGATTGCCGAACACCTTGGTGATGTCAGCCGAAACGCGGTTATCGGCAAGGCGCATCGCCTAGGCCTTTCATCGCGACCGTCACCGATCAAGCGCAAAACCTTCGTCTTGCCGACATCGCATGAACGAATGTGCCAATGGCCGATCGGCAACCCAGGCGAATCGGGGTTCCGGTTCTGCGACCAGAGCGCTGACCCCGGGCGTCCGTATTGCCCCAATCATTGCAACATGGCCTATCGCCGGAAAAACGAATCTGCGGCCTAGCCCGGAGCCGGAAAGCACAAGACGCAGCGGGATACCGTTCCCGCCGCTCTTGGGCTGGGCATGCGAAGCGTCTTCGCTAGTCCTAGCTGGAAGAGATACACCTCTTGGTTGAATTTTCGGTGCAATGGCTGTCGATCATTCGGCCGCCGCCGCGACCGGCACGGGAATCCGTGCCAAGGCGTCGCGAATGACGTCGATACCGTTTTCCCGATGATAAGCATTTTCGCTCAGGTGCCGACGCCATGCGCGGGCACCGGGCATGCCCTGGAACAGACCAATCAAATGCCGCGACATCGCCAACAGCGGTGTCCCACCCCGCAGTTGGGCCTCGATATACGGTAAAACCGCCTCGACAATCTGATGCCGCGTCCGCACCGGGCCGGTATCGCCAAAGTAAAGACGGTCGACATCGGCGAGGATATAGGGATTTCGGTAAGCGGCCCGCCCCAGCATGACTCCATCGACATACCGGAGATGGCCTGCAATTGCCGGGTGATCATTCACGCCGCCATTGAGAATCACGGTCAGGTCGGGGCGCGCCGATTTCAAGGCATAGACCAAGTCGTACCGTAACGGCGGGATATCCCGGTTCTCCTTTGGGCTCAATCCCGACAGCAACGCCTTGCGGGCATGTACGATGAACCGTTCGCACCCGGCATTCGCGACCGTCTCGACAAAGCCGCGAAGCGTGCGCCATTCATCCAGCGTATCGATTGCGATACGAGATTTCACCGTCACCGGAATACGCACCGCTTCACGCATCGCCGCCACGCACCGCGCCACCAATTCCGGTTCCGCCATCAGGCACGCGCCGAAACGACCCGACTGCACGCGGTCGCTGGGACAACCGACATTGAGATTGACCTCGTCATATCCCAAACCCTCGGCAATTCGGGCACATTCGGTCAGCGCCTCAGGATCGGCTCCGCCGAGCTGCAGGGCCACCGGATGTTCGGCCGGATTGAAGGCAAGCAGCCGCTCCCGGTCGCCATGCAACACGGCGCCGGTGGTGATCATCTCCGTATACAGAAGGGTCCGCCGGCTGATTTGCCGCAAGAAATAGCGGCAATGCCGGTCGGTCCAATCCATCATCGGCGCGACGGAAATCAGTTCGGTTGGCGCGTTCGACGCGGCGGCGATATCGGTCATAACCCCTTAAATAGAGTAGAGGTCAAGCATCGCCAAGCCCCTCGAACCGTTGGAGTCCGGGTGGTCAATGCCGTCCCTCAAGAGTCACGAATGCCGCCGCTAAAACGGCAAAGGCGCGAATGCCTCTCGATTTCCGTCTCTGATACCTGCCAAAGACTAGCTGTTACGCCAGGCCCTGCTTGACTTGCACTTTTTGCAAATACGGTCGCCGGACCACTCGCTGGTGAACCGGGAACTGCACATCAGACACTTGCGCTCTTTAGATTCGTATACACGCCGCGGTTTCTTGTTAGCGCCGTATTCCTCTTCCGCGTACGCTTCACTGTATGCTTCACTCATAGCCTATTGTTTTTACCTTTTAATTCTGGCTTTTCCATGACGCAGGCGGGGTAACACAAGGGCGGTTGCCCACCTCGCCTGAATGCTCCACTTAGAAATCGGAATAAATTCGATATTTAGTCGGTGCTTCCGGATTTATTCCCATTCGATGGTACCAGGTGGTTTTGAGGTCACGTCATACGTGACACGATTTATTCCCGGCACCTCATTTATAATACGCGTTGCGGCCCGCGCTAGGAAGACATGATTGAAAGGAAATGAGTCCGCAGTCATTCCGTCGGTTGATGTCACCGCCCGCAAGGCACACGCGTAGTCGTAGCTGCGGGAATCTCCCATTACGCCGACGGTTCGCACGGGCAGCAGAACGGCAAAAGCCTGCCAGATTTCATCATAGAGGCCGGCCTGGCGAATTTCATCGAGATAAACCGCATCCGCCTGACGCAAAATTTCAAGCTTGTCGCGGGTAATATCCTGCCCCGGTATTCGGATCGCGAGGCCGGGTCCCGGAAACGGGTGCCGCCCGACCATGGCGTCGGGCAGGCCGAGTTCCCGGCCCAGTTCGCGTACCTCGTCCTTGAACAATTCCCGAAGCGGTTCGACCAGTTCGAGGTTCATGCGTTCGGGTAGCCCGCCCACATTGTGGTGCGACTTGATGGTGACACTGGGGCCGCCATCGAAGGCAACCGATTCGATGACATCCGGATACAGCGTCCCCTGGGCGAGATAATCTGCACCGCCGAGCTTCGACGCTTCCTCGTCGAAAACATCGATAAACAGGCCGCCGATGATCTTTCGTTTCTCCTCCGGGTCGGTCTTGCCCGCGAGCGCGCCGAGAAACATTTCCGATGCGTCGCGATGAACCAGCGGAATGTTGTAGTGGTCGCGAAACAGCTCGACCACCTGATCCCCCTCGTTCAAGCGCAATAACCCATGGTCGACGAAGATACAGGACAGCTGCGTGCCGATCGCCTCATGGATCAGAACCGCCGCGACCGCGGAATCCACACCGCCCGACAGCCCACAGATCACCCGGCCGGCACCGACTTGCTCGCAAATGCGCGCCACCGCCTGGCTGCGATACGTCGCCATCGACCAATCGCCACTGCAGCCTGCCACATGATGGCTGAAATTGCGCAGCAGGGCCGCGCCTTCCGGTGTGTGCATGACCTCGGGATGAAACTGCACGCCGTAGAAGTGGCGCGACTCGTCGGCGATACCCGCAATGGGGGCGTTGTCGGTGGACGCGATGCGTTTGAAGCCCGCGGGCATCTGCGACACCCGATCGCCGTGGCTCATCCACACGTCGAGCAAAGCGTGGCCCTCGGCGCTCGTCTCGTCCTGGATGTCGCTCAGCAGCGACGAATGACCCCGTGCACGCACGCGCGCATAGCCGAACTCGCGCTGAGTGGAGGGTTCGACGGCGCCACCGAGCTGCTCGGCCATGGTTTGCATGCCGTAGCAGATCCCCAGCACCGGCACGCCCATGTCGAACACCGCCTGGGGCGCACGCACGTGGAGCGACTCGTGCACCGACTCCGGCCCGCCGGAGAGGATGATGCCTTTCGGCGCAAAGGCTCGGATATCCGCCTCCGCCATGTCGTAAGCGCGGATCTCCGAATACACCTCCAGCTCACGCACCCGGCGCGCGATGAGCTGCGTGTACTGGGAGCCGAAATCCAGGATCAGGATCCGGTCGCCGTGAATGTCGACCGCGGAGGACGACAGCGGCGAATGTTCAGCCGTTGCGCTCATTGCGCACCTCGTCTGCGTAAAGGCCGTGATAAAACCGCATCATTCATGAGTTCGCGAACACGACACGCGGTGGCCTGGGTTCAAATGCGTGTTGACGCTGAACACGAGCCCGGCGACGTTTCACTCCGAGCGGTAGTTGGGCGCTTCCT
>CAYYBI010000555.1:0-9619 GCA_964469835.1 uncultured Rhodospirillaceae bacterium | reverse complement strand
CGCGCCGCCGGTGCCGCAACCGCCGGCCGAGACGATAACCTCACCGTCCCGGACCGGCGCGGCATCTCGGCCGGGCAGTTCCGGCGCAACGTAGCCGGTGTACTGCACCCGGCTGGCGATATCGCGGGTTCTTGGAAAGGTGCGGTCGAGGGTGACAAATGCCGGGTCGCCATGCACCAGCACCGCATCGAAATATTTCTCGATCAGGTCGATAATGGCCGCCAGCCGCGCGGGATTCCGTTTCGGCACCAGAATATCGCGCAACGAGCAGAGAATTCGGGCGCGACCCTTGGCGGCGTCGAGCAGCGGCAGCAGTTCGAAGCGGAATGGCCAACGGCCGAAGGGAAAGGTTTCGATCAACAGGACGTCGGCATCGGACTCCTCGAAGGCCTTGAGCAAGGCGGCGCGCCGCCGCGCCCGCCAGGCATCGTCGATTTCCCGGCCGTCCCCGCCGATCAGGGCGCCAAAGGTGGCGTCCTTGGCCTTGACCGGCGGCAGCCGCACCACCTCCGCGCCCAGCAGATCTTCGTCCAGCGCGTCGAATCCGCCGGCGGCATAGACCACTTCAAGCCCTGTCCGGCGCATGGCCCGGGTCAGGATCGCCGCCCGCGCGGCGTGGCCGATGCCAAGCAGATGCTGCACATAAAAGAAGACTCGCCCGCTTGTCATTGGCGGCTTGTCATCGGCCGGTCGTCATCGAACCGTCATGGCGTGGGCGGCCGGAGCGGGACGTCGAGGGCATGCACGGAGGGATGCCCGTTGGCGTCGAGGCGGAACACCTGGGCGCAGTTGTCCGCGAGCCGCCGCGGCGCTTTGCTGGTCATGTCCCAATCGATCGCCAGGGCATAGGTCGCCCGGATGACGCCGCGATGGCACACCGCGATGGTGGCCGTCTCGGCGGTGGCGCGCTCGGCCAGGAAGGGCCGCAGCCGGGCCTGCACCTCGCGCGGGCTTTCGCCGTCGGGGGCGCGGAAATCGAGGCCGTGCGCCTCCCAGGCGGTCATCAGGTTGCCCAGCTCGCCGCGCAGATCCTGCAGGGTGCGGCCTTCCCAGACGGCCCAGTCCATCTCGACCAGCCGCGGGTCGGCGGGCACGGGGCCGCCGGACAGGATTTCGGCGGTTTCTTTTGCCCGTGACAAGGGGCTCGTCACCCAATCGAAGCCGTCGAGTGCCTTCGGTATTGTCCAGCCGCGCACCTGGTCACGACCACTCGGGCTGAGCGGGATGTCGCTTCGGCCCTGGACGAGATGGGTTTCGTTCCACTCGGTGACGCCGTGCCGGATCAGGGCGAGCAAGGTCATGTGGGGCCCTCACGCCGGGCGTCCCGCAGAACCGCGTCCAATGTGCGGCCGGCGGTCGGCAGTCCGTGATAGGCGTGAATCCTTCGGCGGGCGCGGGCGCCCATCATCCGCCGCCGCGCCGGATCGGCGAGCAGCACGCGAACCGCCGCTGCCAGCGCCGGCACGTCGCCCTCGGGCGCGAGCAGGCCGGTTTCGCCGTGGCGGACATATTGCGCGATGCCCTGACGGTCGCCCGCGACGACAGGCAATCCGGCGGCCTGGGCTTCCAGTAGCGCCATCGAAAAGCCTTCGCCGAACGCCGGCCAGACGGCGAGATCCGCTGCCGCGTAGAGGCGGGTAAGCGCGCTTGCGTCGAGTGCGCCAAGAAACCGCACGCGGTCGCGACGATCCAACAAGCGATCGAACGCGGACTCGATCTCCGCACGCACAGCGCCGTCGCCGGCGATCAGGAGGTGCCAGGGCCGGTCGGCGAGCCGGGCCAGCGCGGCGGCGAGCACGCGGTACGACTCGCGCTTCACGTCCGGCCGCATCATGGCGATCGCGGTGAGCCATGGGATCGTGGGGTCGAGCCGGTTTTCCCGTGCGATCGCGGCGCGGGCTGCGCCGCGCGGCGGGTGTTGCGCGATATCGAGAAATGGCGGCATTTGCACCAGGCGCTCCGGTGCCGCAACGACCGCCGTGACGCCGGGTAGATCGAGCGGGTCGAAGACGAGCAGGCGGCGGGCTGCTGCGATTCCCGCCGCCGCGGCCAGATGACCCTCGCGCCACGGACCGGAAGCCTGTTTCGCCGCGTGGCTCGCCTCCGCCGCGACATAGGGAATCGACAAGGCGGACGACACCGTTGGCCCGATCCAATCCGGCGCCTTGTGATAGAGGTGATAGGTGAACCACAGGTCAGGCGGATCGTGCCGATGGCGGGCGATCAGGCGCGCGGCCGTGTGCCGGCCCGCGTCACGGATGCGCCTTTGCCGCTTCGCATCGCCGCCGCCGTCGCGGCTGCGCAACCGCGAGGCGACTTCCACCGCATGGCCGCCCGTGCGCAATGCCTGTATCAACAGCCGGGCGATACGGCGGTCACCGGACGGCACCGGATGGTCCGGCGGCTTCAGCGGTGCATAAAAGGCAACGCGCATCAGGCTGCCCGCGCGCTTGCGGCGCCGGCGGCCATCGTGAAGCGCGGCGCAAGCCGGTCGAGCCAGGACTCCGCATCGAAGTGCAAGCGCAGGCGCTGCTCCCCCGCGCCGCCGAGACGATCGCGCAACGCCGGGTCGCCGATCATCCGGCCGAGCGCCACGGCGAGACTCCGACTGTCGCCGGGCGCCGCCAGCAATCCGGTTTCGCCATCGGCAATCAACTCGGGAATGCCGGAGATCCGTGTGGCCACGACGGGCAGTGCCTGGCTCTGCGCTTCCATCAGCACATTGGGCAGGCCGTCCTGGTCGCCGTCGCGGTCGCGCCGGCAGGCGAGCGCGAAGACATCCGCGTGGCGGAGCGCCTGCAGGACTGCGTGCTGCGGCTGCGGTCCGAGCCAGCGGACGCGATCGCCCAGCCCGCGCCGAACCGCATGACGCCGCAACGCGCGCAGGCCGGCGCCGCCACCGATATGATCCAGCGTCCAATGATGATGGCCGGGGATTTCCGCCAGCGCGTCAAGCAGAACATCGATGCCTTTCTTGTCGACCGCCCGGGCGACACAGAGCAGCCGAACCGGATCGCGCGGGTCCGTGCCGTCGCGCGGCGGCCGCCGGCGCGGCATGGGCGGAAACCGGTCGAGGTCGAGTCCGTGATAGATCAGCTCGGTGGGAGAGCCGGGCACAAGCGCGCGCAGCCGCGCGGCGCCGGCGGCGTTGCACGTGACGGTCCAAACGGCGTCGCAGAGCTTTGCAGCAAGGTCCCAGCTTGGCGTGGTCCAGATGTCGCGCGCATGGGCCGACACGCTGAAGGGCAGGCGGTGCATGCGCGCCGCGTAGCGCGCCACGGATGCCGGCGTGTGCATGAAATGGGCATGCAGATGGGTCGTCCCGGCGGGCAGTTCGGCCGCCAGCACGCAGGCCTGGCCGAAGCGCCGTATCCGATTGCGGGTCGGGTCGCGCCGGCAATCGGCGATAAAGGCCGCGCGCGCGGCGGCGTACCCCGGCAGCGCCGTGGCGCGTTGCCAGGCGGCAAGGCTCCGCCGCGATTCCCGGTGCAGGTATTCCGGCAGATAGAGCACCGGCGCGGCGATTTCGTCGTGGATCGGGTGATGCACCGGGTCGGTAGGATAACGCAGCGAGGCGATGGCGATGTCGACGCCGCGCTGCTCCAGCCCCAGGATCTCCTGTGCGATGAATGTTTCGGACAGCCGGGGATAGCCCTTGACCACAAACACGATGGTCATCGCGCGGTCCTGCCGTTTCGCGGATAGGCGGCCGTGACACGGCCGGGCGCCCGCAGCGCCGGGGGCTTTGCCGCAAGGGATTGCCGCGCGAGCCGGAGTAGGTTGCGCGATCCGTCCAAAAGGCCCGGCACGACGCGGCTCGACGGTTTCGGCTGCTGGCTCAGCTGCCGCAGCGCGGTGACCATCGTTTCCGTCGGCCGGGCGCCATGGCCGTCGAGCATAGCGGTCAGGCCCAGGTCGCGCGCGCGCTCGGCGCGGATGAGCTGTTCCCGGCGCGGCGCGGTGCGTGGCACCAGCAGCGCCGGTTTGTCGAAGGAAAGGATCTCGCAAAAGGTGTTGTACCCGCCCATGGCGACGATGCCTTCGGCCCCGGCCATCAACACTTCGATGTGGGCGTCGAAGGTGATGATTTCGACCCCGGACAGTGCCGCGGCGCGTTCCCGAAAGGCACGTTGGCGCGCGGCCGCCATGAAAGGGCCAAGCACGATGACCGCCCGGTGCGGCAGGGCGCTGCCGGATTCATACGCCCGCATGACCCAATCGACCAATCGCTCCCCGTCGCCGCCGCCGCCCGGCGTCACCAGGATGAAGCGATCGCCGGGCGAATGCGGCAGTCGATGGTGGTCGCCGCCGGCACCCGGAGTCTCCGGCAGGCCGCGCCGCAGATAGCCCGTGAAGCTGGTCTTTCGTCCGACCGACGCGGGCAATTCCTGTCCCGCCAGCGGATCATAGATTTGTGGCAACCCGTAAACCCAGACTTGATCGTACAGATCTCGCACCGCATCGGCCGCCCCTTTGCGGGCCCACTCCCGTGCGAGCGCGGCGGGATCATCGAGCACGTCGCGCAGTCCCAAAATCAACGGACATCCGACGGCCCGTAGATCGAACAGCGTATCGCGCACCTCGCCGCGCAACCCGAGCGGCTCCTTATCGACGATGAACAGGTCGGGATCGAAAACCGATGCGGTATGGCGAATGATCGAAGACCGCATGGCGACGGTTTCGCCGATATCGAAGTCGAGGGCGGATGCGGTGTATTCGCCGTTGCTGAGCTTTATGACGCCGGGAATGCGCACGAAGTCGACCCGTTCGCCGAAGTCGAACCGGCCGATCATCGGCGACCCCGAGACGATCAGCACCGACAGCGACGGCGCGCCGGTAACCAGCGCCTGGGCAATCGTCCGGCAGCGGCGCAAGTGGCCGAGACCGAAACTGTCGTGGCTATAGATCAGGATGCGCTTGTGGTCGCGCGCGTCGCTCATGGTTCGGCCGTGTCCGTCATATCCGGATGCGACTATGGCACGCAATCCCGCGCGCTTGAAGGGCCGAGAGGCATGGGTCGGCATGGGATTTCCGGCGGGCATGATCGTTTACCCGCCGGGTGCGCTCGGTTAAGTTAATTTTAAGCGCTATGGCGGATCGTATCTTATGCCGGACGACGGCGCCGGCCGGTGGACGGCTCATGGAAAAATCTATTTTCAGGTATCTACTCCGATACACTGCCCCGCAGCAGGCGTATCTCTTGGCGGTTACGGTCGCCTATTATCCGTTTTTGTACCTGTCGCTGGAATTGCCGAAAATCATCGTTAACGAGGCGATCGGCGGCGGTACCGATCCGCCCTATCCGATGACGGTGTTTGGCCATACCTTTATTGTGGAAACGTCGCAGATCCAATTTCTTCTGGCGTTGAGCTTCACCTATCTTTTTCTGGTGCTGGTCAACGGCTGTTTCAAATTTTACATCAACGTGTACAAGGGGCGGCTGGGCGAGCGATTGCTTCGGCGTCTGCGCTACCAGCTCTATTCCCGCATGCTGCGGTTTCCGCTGTCGCGGTTCCGCCGGCTCGGCCAAGGCGAAATCATTCCCATCGTGACTGCCGAGGTAGAGCCGCTCGGCGGCTTCATCGGCACCGCCTTTGCGGATCCGATGTTCTATGGCGGGCAGTTGGTGGTCATCCTGAGCTTCATCATGATCCAGGATCCGGCCTTGGGCATCGCGGCGATCGCCTTTTATCCGCTGCAAATGTACATCATTCCCAAATTACAGCGCCGGGTGAACGCACTGGCCAAGCGGCGGGTTCAGAATGTCCGGCGATTGTCGGACCACATCGGGGAATCGGTTTCCGGGATCGTTGATGTGCGGGCGAACGATACTGCGAACCTCGAACTCGCGCGGCTTTCCGCACGCCTCGGCCGAATTTACGATATCCGCTTCGAGCTTTATCAGCGGAAATTTTTCATCAAGTTTCTCAACAATTTCATCGATAAGCTGACGCCGTTCTTTTTCTTTTCGATCGGCGGCTATCTGGTCATCAAAGGCGAACTGACCCTTGGTGCCTTGATCGCGGTGCTGGCTGCCTATAAGGACCTCGCCGCGCCGTGGCGAGAAATGCTGGTCTGGTATCAGCAAAAAGAAGACGTTCGCATAAAGTACGATCAGGTGGTCGAGCAGTTCGGTCCGCAGGGCATGCGGGATGAAGAGCCGGCGGCCGAGGCATCGGCGAGCGGTGAGCGGGTGCTGGAGGGCGAAATTGTCGCCAATGTCAGCCTGATCGACGATGACGGCGGGCGCCTGCTGGATGGTGCGGTGATTTCGCTGCCGGTCGAGGGGCATGCCGCGATTGTTGGCGACGCGGCGAGCGGCAAATCGGAACTTGCAATGATACTTGCCGGATTGATTGAGCCGACATCGGGCAAAGTTACGATCGGCAGCCAGGACCTGGCGGAATTGCCGCTCGTGGTGACCGGGCGGCGGATCGGCTATGTCGGCGCCAACGCCCATTTGCAGAACGCGTCGATCAGCGACAATTTGGTTTACGGATTAAAACGGCAGCCGCCGCCAACCGCGACGGTGTCGCCGGAACGGGTGGAGAAGCTTGCCGAATCGGTGCTGGCGGGCAATTCGGCGCAGGAATTCAATGCCGATTGGATTGACTACCAAGCGGCTGGCGTGGACGGACCGGGCGCGCTGTGCCGTCGAATGATTGAAACCCTCTACCTCGTCGGCCTGGATCGCGACGTCTATCAGATGGGGCTGCGCGGCAGCGTCGATCCGGGCGAGCAGCCGAAGACGGTCGAAAAAATACTAGCGGCCCGGCACGCGCTCCGCGAGCGGCTGAGCGACCCCGCCTTTGCCAGATTGGTCGAACCGTTCGACGTGGACCGTTACAACACCAATGCGACGGTCGGCGAAAACCTGTTGTTCGGCGTACCGCTTGATGAGCGGTTCGACATGGAGCATCTGGCCGATCATCCCTATGTCATGGACGTGCTCGACCGCGCGGGCCTGACCGATACCTTTGTCGAGATCGGCTGGCGGGTTGCGGAAACCATGGTCGAATTGTTCGCCGACCTGCCGGCGGATCATGAATTCCTGCAGCAATTCAGTTTTATCTCGGCCGAGGACCTGCCGGCATTCCGCACGATCCTCGGACAGTCTCAGGATTCCGCAGGAGTGAACCACAGCGCGCGCCGGCGTCTGCTGTCGCTGCCTTTCCTGCTGGTCGTATCGCGTCATCGGCTCGGTCTGATCGATCAGCAATTGCAGGAACGCATTCTCGCGGCGCGGCACCTCTTTTCGGCTGGCCTGCCGGCTTCGCTGGACGGGGCGATCGCATTTTTCGAGGAAGGGCAGGTCAATCCCGCCGCCACGATTCAAGACAACATGCTGTTCGGCAAGCTCGCCTATGGCCAGGCCCATAGCGCGCAGAAAGTCGGTGCGCTGATCGACGAAGTTGTCGATCGCGTCAATTTGCGGGCGACCGTGATCGCAGTCGGGCTGCGGGCTCCAGCGGGTGTCGGCGGCGCGCGGCTGTCGCTGGCGCAACGCCAAAGATTGGCGATCGGGCGCGCCCTGTTGAAGCGTCCCGACATTCTGATCGTCAACGAAGCGGCGGAGGTGCTGGACCGCCAAAGCCAGGCCGAATTGATCGAGCGGCTGCACACCGCGGGAGCCGGGCAGGGGTTGATTTGGGTGATGAACCAAGTGGTGAGCCCGCAGCTTTTTGAACAGATCGCGGTGATGAAGGACGGCAAGGTGGTTGAGCAGGGAAGTTACGACGTGCTTGCCGGGCTCGAGGGGTCGCTCAGTGAACTGCTCGATGTTGCCTGACAGCTCGGCAGAAAAGGGTACGCAATGAGCCTTAGCGATGAATTCGAATGCCTGCGCAAGGTGCCGATGTTCGCCAATGTCGATGCGGCGCGATTGAAGCTGTTGGCGTTTACCAGCGACCGGCTCGTTTTCGCGCCGGGCGACGCGCTGTTCCGGCAAGGTGAACCTGGCGATGCCGCGTATTTCATCGTCAGCGGTTCGGCCGAAGTCCTGGTTCACAGTCTTGACGGGGATTTGACTGTCGCTTCAATCGGTGAGAACGAGATGGTTGGCGAAATTTCTATATTGTGCGACGTGCCGCGGACCGCCACCGTGCGCGCGGTCAGCGAGCTGGTGACATTGCGCATTTCCAAGGACCGGTTCTTCAGCGTACTCGAGGAATTTCCCGAAATGGCGGTGGGGATCATGCGCGAACTTGCCCGCCGGCTTGAGTTGACGACCGTCCGGTTGCGCGAAGCGCTGGCGGCGCGCCCGGCTCCCTGACGGACCGCAACGAGGATGTTGCGGGGCCGACCGTTCCGTCGCGGTCAGCCCTTGAAATCGACGATGACCGGCACGTGATCCGAAGCCTTTTCCCAGCCGCGCGCCTCGCGCAAAACCGAGGCGCCGCTCAGGCGCGGCGTAAGCGGCGGCGTCACCCAGACATGATCGAGCCGACGGCCGCGGTCGGATTCCGACCATTCGCGCGCGCGATAGCTCCACCAGCTGTAGAGATTTTCCGTGGGTGGTATGAATTCGCGCACCGCATCGACCCAATCCAGGGTCTTCTGCAGTGCCGTTAGCCGGTCGACCTCAACCGGCGTATGGCTGACCACCTTGAGGAGCTGTTTGTGCGACCAAACGTCGGTTTCCAGCGGCGCGATGTTAAGGTCGCCGACCAGGATCATCGGCCGTGCCGATTTGCGCGACTCCGGAAACCACGCCGTCATCTCGTCGAGAAATTGCAGTTTGTGGGCGAATTTGTCGTTGGCGTCCGGGTCCGGAACGTCGCCGCCGGCGGGAACATAAAAATTGTGAACCTCGGTTCCGTCCGGCAGCTCGGCGGCGACATGGCGGGCGTCGCCGCGGCCGCACCAATCCCGACCGTCCTGCGGGGCGAGCGGCAGGCGGGATAGAATGGCGACTCCGTTATAGCCCTTCATGCCGCTGAAGCAGACATGCGGATAGCCCGCCGCGTGCACGGCTTCGAGGGGAAACTTGTCGTCGTCCACCTTGGTTTCCTGCAGGCAAACGACGTCGGGCGATTCGGTCGCCGCCAAATGATGCAGCAGCGGCATGCGCAGGCGAACCGAGTTGATGTTCCAGGTGGCGAGGCGCATGGCGCGGCCCTTTCGTTCGAGAGGCGGCTGAGTGCAGTCTGTCCGGCAACACTTAGCCCGAGCGGCCGGCGGAAATCAAATCGATGGCCGCCGAGATGAAACGTGCGCCGGTGCAAAGGATGAAACAGAAAACCCCGCCTCGGGGAGAGACGGGGTTTTCACCGCGCGCTTAAGCGGCTGTAAGCCTTCTATTGCCGAATTGCGCGTCCGTTCAGGGCTTGCACCGGCCGCGCGGTGCCGCCATGGAAGAGCGCGCCGAATTGCTCGATCTGCTCGGGCGAAACCTGGATCGCCTGTTGCAATACGTGCCATTTGACCCCTTCGCTGCAGGGCGGCGTCGTCAAGGATCCGTCATAGGCGAAGTAGCCGCGATTTTTCGGCAGCAAATTGGCCGCATTGACCTGTTTGCCTTTGACCGTAACGGTCCCCTTCTTTTTCGGCATGTTTTTCCAGATCGCCTGAAGTGCGGGATTGTGATCGCCTGCAACCATCAGGACGCCGATCACGGCAA
>CAYYBI010000554.1:0-5264 GCA_964469835.1 uncultured Rhodospirillaceae bacterium | reverse complement strand
GGCGAATCTGTAGGCTGCACCGGTTACACCCATATCGCCGAAGGTCTTCCATAAGACTCTCAGTTCGTCCTCGTCATAGGTGCGGTCGCGCGGCGTTTCCTTCGCGGGCTTGCGAAGCATGAATTGTGGGTTGTGCGGTGGGATCAGGGCGCT
This sequence comes from uncultured Rhodospirillaceae bacterium, assembly GCA_964469835.1. Taxonomy (GTDB): domain Bacteria; phylum Pseudomonadota; class Alphaproteobacteria; order UBA8366; family UBA8366; genus JAOTYV01. Next base: position 5,111 of record CAYYBI010000554.1, on the reverse strand, counting down.
GTCATATCCCCACCTGTAAAGACGCCCGATTAGGGCGAAAGCTCGGTTGGCCATGATGGGGCCGTGGCGGTCCTTGATTTCGTTCGCGCGGGTCGAAAGGTCTTCGCGTTGGATATCGATGGCCTTCCGCTTTTCCCAAGGCTTAAAATACTTTCGCAAAGTGCGTGCGTCCTCGCCCCAAGAGCGTTTGTTGGCCTTCGCCCACTCGACATATTTGTCAACAAGCTCCGCGAAGGTCAGTGCCGCGCGCTCGGTTTTCTCCCGCTCCGCCGGATCGCGCCTTTCGACCACCAACTCATGTTTATGGGCGAGCGCCAACTTGCGGGCGTCGGCTAATTTTAATTCGGGGTAGCGGCCCAACGATTTGCGCCGCTGGCGGCCTTGATGGGTGTACTTGATGAAAAAAGCGCGGGTACCGCCATGCGAAACTCGGATACCGAGGCCCGATGTCTTGGCATCGTACCAATCAACCTGTCCCGTCTTGGGCGGCTTCAAGGATGCAATGAAACGGTCTGTGAATGCCTTCTGTGCCATTGGAGCTTCCCAAAATTCGCTAAATGCTCGATACGCTATAGGTACAAAGGTACAGTATAGGTCCGGGAAAACAGTAGCACGGCATGAAACACCACGCAATGCAGTGGGGCGTTAGTAGGGCAAATAAGAAGAGAAAATGGCATATTTTAGCGGTACAATGGAAACGCGACCGACCGCGATAAAACTGCTTGAAACGTGTACGCTTTTGCCACTATTACAAGGGAGCACCCTGACGATTACCGAAAGACACGCTGCTATGTCCAACTTTCTCGAGCTCGACGGTCCCCGATTCGGACCCGCCGCGGGCGGCGGCCCGGAGCAATTGGTCATTCTGTTGCACGGCCTTGGGGCCGACGGCCAGGATCTCATCGGCCTTGCACCGCATTGGGCCGAAGTGTTGCCAAAGGCGGTATTTGTCTCGCCGAACGCGCCCTTTCCCTGTGACATGGCGCCTTATGGCTACCAGTGGTTCAGCGCGCAGGATCGGTCGCCCGAAACGGTTCTGACCGGCGTTCGGGCGGCAGCGCCGGCATTGGACGCGTTTATCGACCGGGAATTGGAAAACGCCAATCTGAGCGAGGACCGGTTGGCGCTGGTGGGGTTCAGCCAGGGTACAATGATGAGCCTTTACGTCGGTCCGCGCCGCGAGCGGCAGCTCGCCGGAATCGTTGGTTTTTCCGGCCGTCTCATCGCGCCTGACCTGCTGCCGGAAGGGATCAAGACGAAACCGCCGGTATTGCTGGCCCATGGCGACATGGACGAAATGGTGCCGTTCGAATCGATGGCCCAGGCGGAAGCGGGCCTGAGCGCGGTAGGCATCGAGGTTGAGTCCCATGTCTGTCCGGGGATCGGCCATGGAATCGATCAGAACGGGCTGGTGCGCGGCGCGGCATTCCTGCAGCGGGTCCTTGCCGGCTGAGGGGAAGGCCATGGCGTTGCAGAACCGCGTCACGCCAACCGGTGAAATCGTCGCGGCGGCGGCGCGCGGCCTGTTCATGGGCAATCGCGGAATCCTGCATGATGACCGGCGCCAGTTGGGGCGGAGCCATTGGAAGCACAAGGCCTGGATCATCTGTTTGCTCTGTTTCCGCGGCCGCAAGCGGGTGCCGATGACGCCGCACCGCTATACCGAACTTTTTTTCTTCGATGAGGCGGTTGCCATCGCGGCCGGCCATCGGCCCTGTTACGAATGCCGGCGGCGCGCGTATCGGGACTGGTGTGTCGCGTGGCAAGCGGGTCTTGGGAGCCCGGGTTTGCCGCGGGCCGGCGAGATGGATGCGCGCCTGCATGCGGAACGGGTCGATCCCCGGACCCGGCGGCAGCGCGTGTGGTCGGCGCCGCTGGATGACCTGCCGGACGGCACTTACCTTTTGGCCGAGGAGCACCCACATTTGTTGTGGCGCGGGCGTCTGTTGCCGTGGTCGCAAGACGGCTATCGGGCGGCCGTACCGCGGCCGTCCGGTGTGCGAATGACCGTCCTGACGCCGCCGGCCGCGGTTGCCGTGCTGCGCGGCGGCTACCGGCCGATCGTGCATGCGAGCGTCGATGCTGTTGTGACATAGAGGTGAAGATTTGCCTCGCTGCGCCGTCTGCGTCTTGCCGGATTCCGGCTTTTCGGCTATCAGAGGGCGGTCGAAACGGGCTTGAATTTGTCTAGAACCGCGTGATCGGCAGCGGAGGCGATTGCGCGGTGGGAACCGAAGTCGAGGTGCGCGTGTCCTTCGAGAACTGCCCAGCGCTGGTTTTGAACGCCGATTTCAGGCCGCTCAGCTATTTTCCGCTGTCGCTGTGGCCCTGGCAGGAAACCGTCAAGGCGGTTGTCACCGATCGGGTGAACGTCGTATCGGAATACGACCGTGTCGTACGCTCACCGTCCTTCGAGCTGCTGCTGCCGAGCGTCATTTCACTCAAAGAATATGTTTCCCAGACCCGCCGGCCGGCCTTTACGCGGTTCAATGTATTCTTGCGCGACCGGTTCACCTGCCAGTACTGCAGTAGTGGATTTCCGACCCACGAACTCACATTCGACCATGTGGTGCCACGCTCACGCGGCGGCCGCACGACCTGGGGCAACGTGGTTTCTGCGTGCGCGCCGTGCAACCTGCGGAAGGGCGGGCGCATGCCGACGGAAGGCGGCTTGTATCCGTTTCGCACGCCGCGTCAGCCTTCGATTTGGGAGTTGCAGGAAAACGGGCGGGCTTTTCCGCCGAATTTTCTGCATGAGAGTTGGCGCGATTTCCTCTACTGGGATACCGAACTCGATTCGTCATAGGAACGGTGCGTTACCAGCGCTGCGACAACCGGATGGCCAGCCGTGTCCCTGCCTTGATGGCGCCCGTCAAAATCGGATATCCGGCGGCTTGTTCGGCATCGTGAGCCAGCGCGGTGTTTCGGTGCTCCAACTCGTCCTGGCGGAATTCTTCGACGATCGATTTCAATTCCGGATCGCGGTCGCCCAGTTGGTCGGCCTGGCCGGCATAATGTTCGTCGATCACCTCTTCCACCGCGACGGTACACGCCATGGCGGCGCGTTCGCCGAGCAGCGCCGTACCGGCGCCCAACAGCCAGCCGGCGGCGTGCCAGAGCGGCGACAACACGGTCGGACGCACCCGGCGTTCGGCGACCAGCGCATCGAACCGCTCCAGATGACGCTGTTCCTGGTCGGCCATCTGGCGGATGGTTTCTGCGACCGGGCGATTGCCGAGAACCGCTAGCTGCCCCGCATAGATCCGGGCCGCGCCGTATTCTCCCGCATGGTCGACCCGCACCATCGCCGCAATCTCGGCTTCCGGCGGCCGGTCGCCCGGCAGGTATTTGGGGCCATCGGGTTCAGCCATCGGCCGGGCCTTGCCGGCGTCGGTTTCCGCGCGCGGCGGCCATCCAGACAGCCCACAGGCCGGTCACCAGGGACGCCAATCCATTGTAGCCGGCCATCGAAACGCCGAAGAGCGTCCAGGCCGGCTGGTCGCATCGGACAATAGGCTGGTGCATTAATTTTTGCATTTCGGCCAGCGAGTCCGGCACCGCGCCGCCACCGCAGCTGGCCAGGCCTTCCCACCACCCTTGTTCGACACCCGCATGGAAAAATGCCAGCGCCGCGCCGGCAAGAAGAATGGCTCCGCAGAGCCCGGTGAGCGCCCGGCGGAACCGGTCATCCGTCTTCGGGCAAAGCCCCGCCCCGGCGATCACCAGCACACCCCACCACGGCCAACGCTGATAGAGGCATAGCTGGCAAGGTTCCAACCCGCCGAGATACTGCGACGCATAGACCGTGGCGAGCGTTGCGGCGGCGATGGTTGCGAGCACGGGCAACGGTCGGACGGCGGTTAGGCTGTGTGCAGAGTTTCGGCCGGATGCGTTCATGTCGCTTCGGTCTCCTAGATGAGAAATTTGATCACGACGAAGCCCAAAAACAACAGGACGAAGAAAACCAGGGCGAGCAGACCGAGGCGGGCCTCGACGAAACGACGGATCGGCTCGCCGAAACGCCACAAAAGGGCACAGACGATCAGGAAGCGGGCGCCTCGGCTGAGCACGGAAACAATCATGAATGTGGTGAGGTCGAGTTGCGCCACTCCCGATGCGATGGTGATGACCTTGTAGGGAATTGGCGTGAAACCGCCGGCGGCGACGATCCAGGCGCCATATTCCGTGTACCAGCCTTGGAAGGTGTCATATTTGGCGGCGTATCCGTAAAACTCGATGATCGGTTTGCCGATCTCTTCATACAGGAAGAACCCGGCGCCATAGCCAAGCACCCCGCCGACGACCGAGGCGGTGGTCGCCACGGCCGCGATTCGCCATGCCTGCCTGCGTGCGGCCAAGACCATCGGAATGATGAGGACATCGGGCGGAATTGGGAACACGACGCTTTCGACGCAGGTAAGCAAGGCGAGCCACCAAATCGCATGCGGGTGGCCGGCCAGGCTCATTGTCCAATCGTAGGTTCGGCGCAGCATCAGTCCTGCCAATGCTCCCGCAACGCGGTGCGGACGTCGAACGCCAATGACTGCCAATCGTCCGGCCGCGGCTGCCGGAAAAGTCGCATCGTTGGATACCAGGGGGAGTCGGTTCGGCCGGTCATCCAGCGTGCGTCCGGCATATGCGGCAGCATGAGCCAGACGGGCCGGGCCAGCGCTCCGGCAAGATGGGCGACCGTGGTGTCGACGCTGATGACAAGGTCCAGTTCCGCGATTGCCGCAGCGGTCCCGGCGAAATTGTCGAGCGCCGGGGCGATGTCGGTTATCGGCAGATAGGTTTCGGACAATTCCTCCGCCGGGGCGCCCGTCTGAAGACTGATCCATTCGGTTCGGGGGAGGTCGAAAATCGGCGACAGGCGATTTAACGGCGCCGTGCGGCTGCTATCCGCCGGGTGATCGGGGTCATCGGGGTTATCGGCCCAAGCGATGCCGATCCGGCGTCCTTCCGGGTCCGCCGTCAGGGGCGGAACCGTGTCGGGCGGCACGAAAAGATAGGGCGTTTCCGACGGAACTGTCGTCAATGTCGTGCGCATTAAGTGTGGCAGGCTCATCAGGGGGGCGTGAAAGTCATAGGGCGGCGCGTCGTCCAGGTTGGAG
>CAYYBI010000553.1:0-3398 GCA_964469835.1 uncultured Rhodospirillaceae bacterium | reverse complement strand
ATCGACATCGCCGTGCTGTTCCCGACCATGGGGCTCAGCCTGGTTGCGCGCAACAACATGGATCCGCGGCTCTCACTGGCACTGTGCCAGGCCTACAACAACTGGATCCACGAGTTCTGCCAGTACAGCCCCGACCAGTTGAAGTTCGCGGCGATGCTGCCGATGCAGGACGTCAACCTCGCCTGCGCCGAGCTGGTGCGCTGCGTGACCGAACTCGGCGCTACGGGCTCGTTCCTGCGGCCCAACCCGATCAACGGGCATTTCTGGCATTCCAACTACTGGAACCCGTTGTTCGCGATGCACGAGGAGCTCGACGTCTCGATGGGCTTTCACGAGGGCACCGGCGCGGAATGCTCCTACATGAACGAGCTCTATGGCGAGAACCGCTTCTACCGCCATGTCGCCAGCCACTGGATCGCGATGCAGGAAACGCTGATCGCGATGCTGATCGCCGGCGTGTTCGAGTTCTATCCGAAGCTGCGCGTCGGCTATCTAGAGGCGCAGAATTCCTGGGTGCCCGGCATCCTGACGCGGATCGAATGGGACTATCCGCAGTACAAACAGAGCCACGCGCCCTATCTGTCGCTGACGCCGAAGGAATACTTCCAGCGCAACTGCTGGGCCGCGGTGGAAGGCAGCGAGCCGGAAATCGAGGCGACGGCCGGCCTGATCGGCGCCGACCGCATGTGCATCTCGACCGACTATCCGCATTTCGATTCGAACTTCCCGAACGTCGCCAACAATCTGCTGGCGAACGTCTCGCGGGACACCGCCGCGAAGATCTTCATGGGCGGCGCGGCCTTGCACAACTTCGGCGACGAGCACTTCGCCAAGGCGGAGAAAGCGGCCGCCGAGAAGAGCCAGGCCGCCGCGGCGGAGTAGGGCGCATAAGTTGGGATAACGCGGGGGGCTCAAGCCCCCCGTCACTCCCGCGCAGGCGGAAATCCAGACTGCACGATGGATTCCCGCATTCGCGGGAATGACATCGCGTGCACAGACCACACTTTGGAGACAAACCCATGGCGCGTATCGCGATCGGCGGGTTCATGCACGAGACTAATTGTTTCGTGCCGATGGAGACGGATTACGAGTATTTCGCCTCGGGCGGGGAGAGTCCGCCGTTGGCGCGCGGAGAGGAAATCTTCGAGCGGCTGACCGGCAACAGCTACGGCACCTCGGGCTTTCTCGATGCGATGCGCGACCGCCACGAGTTGGTGCCCCTGATCTGGGGCAGCGGCGGGGCCGGCGGCTATGTCACCGACGACGCCTTCGAACGCGTGATCGGCGAGCTGGTCGGGATGCTGTCGCGGGCGATACCGGTCGACGCGGTCTATCTCGACCTGCACGGCGCCATGTGCAACACCACCTTCGAGGATGCGGAAGGCGAGATATTGCGCCGGGTGCGCGCCGCAATCGGCCCCGACATCCCGCTGGTCGTCAGCCTCGATTACCACGCCAACGTGACAGCGGAGATCGCCGCGCTGACCGACGGCATGGCGGTCTACCTGACCTATCCGCATATCGACCGGCAGCACACCGGCGGCCGCGCGGCGGTGATCCTCGACCGGGTGCTGGCCGACGGAAGGCCGACGCACCGCGCCTTCCGCAAGGCGCCGTTCCTGCTGCCGCTCAACTATCAGTGCACGCTGGTCGATCCGTCCAAGGGCATCGTCGACGAGACGGTCGCGGGCGAGGGCGGCGATATTCTCGACCTGTGCTACGCCGCCGGGTTTCCGCCGTCCGACCTGTATCAGTGCGGGCCGGCGGTGATCTGCCACGGTTACAGCGAAGCGGCGGTCGAGGCCGCGGCCGACCGCATCGAGAAGATGGTGCTCGACAATGAGGAAGCCTTCAGCGAGCGGCTGTACGACCCGGACGAAGCGGTTCGCGCGGCGATGGACATCGCGCAGACCGCGTCGAAGCCGGTCATCCTCGCCGACACGCAGGACAATCCCGGCTGCGGCGGCACCGGCGACACGACCGGGCTGCTGGAAGCGCTGGTGCGGAACGATGCGCAGGGCGTGGCGATGTGCGTGATGAACGACCCGGACGCGGCGGCGGCGGCGCACGCGGCGGGCGAGGGGGCGGAGATCAGCCTCGCGCTCGGCGGCAAGCACGGCATTCCCGGCGACAAGCCCTTCGAAGGCACCTTCACGGTCGCCAGGCTCGCCAACGGCCAATTCACCGCGAACGGCAAGTCGATCCCCGGGCGGCGGGTCAATCTCGGCCCGACGGCGCTGCTCAGGATCGGCGGGGTCAGCATCTTTACCGCGAGCCGCCGCATGCAGGCCTTCGATCAGGACATCTTTCGCCATGTCGGCATCGAGCCGAGCGAGCAGAAGATCCTGGCGCTCAAGAGCACCTGCCATTTCCGCGCGGATTTCGACGGAATCGCGGAGAAGACGCTGATCGTGCTGGCGCCCGGCGGCCATATCGTGGATTCGACGCAGTATCCGTTCAAGAACCTGCGGCCCGGTGTGCGGCTGACGCCGATGGGACCGGAATTTTCGCCGGGGGCGTGAGCCGCGTGGCGCGAACAGCCGGGGTATTGCGATGAAAACCTTTCGCCGGACTTTGCTGTGGTTGGGCGTTGCGTTTTTTTTGGCTGCGCCGGCGCTTGCCGGCGACATCCCCCTCATCGACGCGCATAGCCAGCTTCCGGCGCCGGGAACCGCCGGCGAAGTCATCGACCTGATGGACAAGGCGGGCGTGGCGCACACCATCCTGTCGTTCCGGGGCCAGGCCAAGGGGCGGCATGTCCTCAAGCTGGCCGCGGCCCACCCGCTTCGGATTACCGCGGCGGTGAAAGCCAAGGGGCGGAACTGGCCACGCGGCGGCAGGAAATTCCGCAAGCAGATCAACAAGCAACTGGCCAAGGGCAAATTTGGCGCGCTGGGCGAAGTGCTGTTCTACCATGCCGCCAAGGGAATCAAGGCGCCGGAATGGTCCGTCCTGTCCACCGATGAGCAAGCGAAGTTCCTGCTTCGGGTGGCACGGAATCAGGCCTGGCCGGTTTTGACGCACATCGAGTTCAACGCCCTCGGCGACGACAAGGACGTATGGATGCAGCGGTTGGAAACCCTGCTCTCCCAAAACCGCGACATCGCGTTTCCCATCATGCATATGGGCCAGCTCGAAGCGCCGGATGCGGGCCGTCTGCTCGCCGCCCATCCGAATATTTACTTCATGACTTCCCATGCCAATACCATCGTCGTGACCCGATCCAATCAACCCTGGATCGACATGTTTTCAGGAGGGGTTTTGAAGCCGCAATGGGTGCGGCTGATAACCCGATATCGCGATCGCTTCATTCTCAACTTCGACAATGTGTTCGAGGAACACTGGGGCTCGTACTACCTTGATCAGGTGGCGTTGTGGCGCAAGGCCCTGGCGGCGCT
>CAYYBI010000552.1:0-2639 GCA_964469835.1 uncultured Rhodospirillaceae bacterium | reverse complement strand
ACTACCACGTCGACGACGGTCGGGCGGTTTGTCTCCGCCATACCGGTTCGGATCGCATCGCCGAGCGCGTCCGGATCCTCGACGCGGATGCCCTGGCAGCCGAAGGCGTTGGCGATGTTCGCATAGTTCATCTCGACCAGCTCGCTCGACTGATACTTGCCGTTATACATCGAATGCTGCAGCGCCTTGACGTAACCGGACGCGGCGTTGTTGACCACCATGATGGTGCAGCCCACCTCGAGCCGCAGCGCGGTCTCCAGCTCGCCGATCGCCATGTTGAAGCCGCCGTCGCCGGTAATGCCGACCACCGGCCGGTCGGGCACGCCGAGCTGCGCCCCGATGGCGCCGGGCAGGCCGTAGCCGATCGAGGCCAGACCGCGATCCGCGATATAGGTGCGGCCGGCTAATTTTGTGTCATAGAGGAAGCCCGTCCAGTGGCCGGCGAAACCGCCATCGGCGACCAGCACGGATTCCGGCGGCATCACGGTATTCAGCTCGGTCAGCATCCGCGCCATGTTGATCGGCCGTTCGCTGGAGTGCAGCCGGTCCGCCGCCTCCTCCTTCCACTTCGTCATACGCACCGGGACCTCCGCGGCATAGTCCTGGCGCGCCGCGCGCTGCGCGTCCGCGCTATCGGACAATTCCGTCAACAGGTCGCGCAGGCCTTCACGGGCGTCGCCCCAGAGCGGTACCTCGGTGCGGGTGGTGCGGCCGATCTCGTCCTCCAGGATGTCGAGATGGATCAACGGCACGTCCGGCGGCAGCAGCGCATACCGCTTGGTCGGGATCTCACCCAGCTTGCCGCCGACTACTAGTAGACAATCCGAGGTGTCGATCAGATCGTTGGCGATGCGCGAATAGCGGCCGTACAGCCCCGCCGACAGCGGGTGCGAACACGCGATGCCGCCCTTGCCGCTCATCGTATGCGCGACCGGGATGTTCAGCGCTTCCGCAAGATCCTGCAATGCCTCATGCGCCTGCGACAGGTGGATGCCGCCGCCGGCCAGGATCAGCGGCCGCTTCGCCTTGCCAATCAGCGCCGCGGCACGGGCGATATCGTCCGCCGCCGGGCGGTTGCGCTGCCCCGGAATGGCGCGATGCGCCGGATCGACCCAAAATTCGTCGGCGGTGAAGTCGTATTCGCCGTGGCAAATGTCCTCCGGCACGTCCAGCACCACCGGCCCGGGCCGGCCGCTGGTCGCGACCGCAAAGGCGCGGCGCACCTGTTCGGGAATTCGCATGCCGTCCTCGATGCGGATCAGTTCCTTGGCCGCCGGCGTGAGGATATCCACCTGCCGGCATTCCTGGGTCATGTTCTTCCAGGCATGGCTGCGGTTGGTGTCGCCCGCCAGCACGATCATCGGGATGCCCGCGTTGAGCGCCTCCACCATCCCGGTCACGAGATTTGTCGCGCCGGGGCCGAGCGTTCCGTCGCACACGCCGGGCCGCCCCGTTACCCGCGCATAGGCATCGGCGGCGAAGACGCCGCAGCGTTCGTCATTGATCAGCTTGTGATTGAGCCCGAGCGCCCGCACCGCCTCGTAGAACGGCAGGAGCTGAAACCCGCCCATGCCGAACATCAAGCCGACGCCATGGGCCTTCAACATCTCGGCCAGCGCCTCTCCGCCATTCAGGCGCCGCGCGTAATTGTCTACGGCCGATGTTTTAGCGCTGCTCATATCATCTCATCCAATGTCTGTGTTGGCCGTAGGCGCGAGTGTACGGCGAGCTGATTGCCTCATTCCGGGTTCATCAACCGCCACTGTTTGGGGTTGCGCGACGGTAACTCGTCCATGATCCGGCGACGCTCCGCGTCGGTCAGTTCGTACCATCCGTCGATCTCTTCCTGCCGTCGCAGGCAGCCGGAACACAGCATCACGCCGTCCAGCTTGCGGACATAGCAAATGCCCTTACAGGGCGTCTCGATCTTGTGCCAGGCGGTGGCCATGAAAGACTGCCTTTCCGGTATGATGTCGCGCTATTCTTAATCCGCGATCCTATCATGCAGCAAGGAGCCCCGCCATGCCCGCCCACCACGAACTCCACCCCGCGCCCGACACCGTGCATTGGGCGTTCTTCGATGCCACGCTGAAACCGCTGCTCGAGGTGAATTCCGGCGACACGGTGACTCTACATACGGTTTCCGGCGGGCCGGACATCCTGCCAGCCGGCGACGGGTTCGAGATCCTGCCGGAGCATTTGACAATACACGAGGCGTTGGCGCCCGGTGGCGCCGGCCATATCATGACCGGCCCGGTGGCGGTCAAGGGCGCGCGGCCCGGCGATATGCTGGAAGTGCGGATCAAGGACGTGCAGCTGCGCCAGAATTGGGGCTGGAACCGTATCCGGCCGCTCTCCGGCGCCCTGCCCGATGATTTTCACGAGACCCGGCTGCTGCATATCCGGCTCGACAAGGAGAAGAAGGTCGCCAACCTGCCCTGGGGCGTCGACCTGCCGCTCGACCCGTTTTTCGGCGTGATGGGGGTGGCGCCGCCGCCGGAATGGGGCCGCATCACGTCGATCATCCCGCGCCGCCACGGCGGCAATCTCGACATCAAGGCGCTCGGTGCGGGCTGCACGCTCTACCTGCCGGTGTTCAACGACGGCGCCCTGTTCTCCGCCGGCTACGGCCACGCGGC